>CACXGG010000062.1 GCA_902767145.1 Oscillospiraceae bacterium
AAGGACCGTCTTACCTACGCCGGCACCGCCGAAAAGACCGATCTTACCACCCTTGGAGTCAGGGCAAAGAAGGTCGATGACCTTGATGCCGGTCTCCAGGATCTCTGTGGACGTGGAAAGTTCGTCATAGCTGGGGGCCTGACGGTGGATATTCCATCTCTCCACATTTTCGAGGGACGGTCCCTTATCCAGGGGCTCACCTAATACATTGAAGATCCTTCCCAGGGTAGCCTTACCAACAGGTACGCTAATGGCCTTTCCGGTATCAACTGCCTCGGCGCCTCTTTTCAGACCGTCAGTGGAACTCATGGCGATACATCTGGCTGTATTGTCGCCGATGTGCTGTGCTACTTCTACGGTGAGAGTCTTTTGACCTGAAGTGATGATGAGGGCATTGTCGATGGAAGGTAGTCCTCCCTCGTCGAAACGGACATCTACGACGGGTCCCATGATCTGGGCAACTCTGCCTTTGTTGTTTTCCATTTTCTGTCTCCTTTATCTGCCGCTTCCGGCTACGATCTCGGTTATTTCCTGTGTTATATTGCTCTGTCTGGCCCTGTTATATTCAAGTTCCAGTTCGTCGATCATCTGCTGTGCATTCTTTTCGGCGGAATCCATGGCCATACGCCTTGCTGCCACTTCGCTGGCAAAGCTCTCCCTTACGGCGGCAACGAACATGCCTGCTATATACTCGGGGACTGCCGATTCCAGGACAGTCCTCTCATCAGGCTCAAAGATCATGCCGCTCTTCCTGGCTTCCTTTTCGGGCAGGATGGGAAGGATCCACCTGACTTCCGCCTCCTGGCTCATCATGTTGACATATCTCGTACAGAGTATGCCGAGCCTGTTGAACTCACCATTTCTGAACTCTTCGCAGAGCCTGGCGGAAAGTTCGTAAGCCTCTTTTGCGGAATAAGTCTCCGAAGAGATGGATTCACTCTCCACCCTGTCGCAGATCCTTCTTCCGATGGGGATGACCTCTGCCTTGGGGAATTCCTTCAGGAGCTTAAAGATATTGGCATTATATCCGCCGGCAAGACCGCGGTCACCTGCGATAACGATGAGCTTTGTCTTTTCCTTGCCCTCGTTATCCATATAGCGGCTCTTTCTGCACTCGGGAGATGCGGAGAGCTCGTCGATCATCTTCTTCAGAGTCTCGGAATATTCCTTGCTCTTCTTCATCTCCTCGTTGGCTTTTCTGATCTTTGAGGACGCCACAAGGCCCATCGCCTTGGTTAGGTGAAGTGATGAGTCGACACTCTTGATCCTTATACGGAGCTGTTTGGTATCTGCTCCCATTACATAAGTCCTTTCATCTCTTCAAGAGCCTTCTTGAGGGTATCGATATCATATTCCTCAAACTGGTTCTGCTCTATCCTCTCCACAAAGTAGGGATAGTCGTTCTCGATCTTCTCAAAGAGCTTCTGCTCGTATTCTGCTACTCGCTCTACAGGAATATCGTCAAGCCATCCGTTGATGACAGCATATACGATAGCTACCTGGCAGCCCATGGAGATGGGGCTGTTCCTCTTCTGCTTAAGGACTTCCACGATACGCTCACCTAATGCAAGTCTCGCCTTTGTATCTGCATCCAGGTCGGAACCGAACTGTGCGAAATACTGAAGCTCCCTGTACTGTGAATAGAGGAGCTTAAGGGTACCGGCAACCTTCTTCATGCCCTTGAGCTGGGCAGAACCGCCGACTCGGGATACGGAGATACCGGGGTTGATGGCGGGCATGATGCCGGCGTGGAAGAGTTCTGACTCCAGGAAGATCTGGCCGTCAGTGATGGAGATAACGTTAGTGGGTATATATGCGGAAACGTCACCTGCCTGTGTCTCGATGATGGGAAGAGCCGTGATGGATCCGCCGCCGAACTCGGGGGCTACACATGCTGCTCTTTCCAGAAGTCTTGAGTGAAGGTAGAAGACATCACCGGGGTAAGCTTCTCTTCCCGGAGGTCTTCTGATGAGAAGGGACATGGCTCTGTATGCAACAGCGTGCTTGGAAAGATCATCGTAGACGATGAGGACATCCTTTCCCTTCTCCCTGAAATACTCCGCCATGGCACATCCTGAATAAGGTGCAACATACTGGAGAGGTGCACTCTCGGATGCGGATGCGGAAACGATTATGGTATATTCCATGGCACCGGCCCTCATGAGTTCCTGGGCCAGCTGGACAACAGATGTACTCTTCTGTCCGATGGATACGTAGATGCAGATAACTCCGCTCTTTTTCTGATTGATGATGGTATCTACGGCGATCTCCGTCTTACCTGTCTGACGGTCACCGATAAGAAGCTCTCTCTGGCCCCTTCCGATGGGGATCATGGAATCGATGGCCTTGATACCTGTCTGCATGGGAACTGAAACGCTCTGTCTTTCCAGGATACCGGGAGCTTCCGACTCCACAGGCCTGGTGCCTGAAGCAGTGATGGGGCCCTTACCGTCGATGGGATTTCCCAGGGCATCAACGACTCTTCCCAGGAAGCCTTCGCCTACGGGTACAGAAAGGACCTTACCTGTCCTTTTTACCATGGTACCTTCCCTGATATCGTTCTTATCGGACAGGATGGCTACGGATACTGTCTCATCCTCCAGGTTCTGTGCCATGCCGACGCTTCCGTCGTCGAACTCAAGGAGCTCACTGGCCATACATTCACGGAGGCCGTATACACTTGCAATACCGTCACCTACGACGACAACGGTTCCTGTCTCGCTCATCTCGACCTTGGACTGATAATTCTTTATCTGTTCCTTCAGGATATTACTGATAACATCGGTCTTCTGATTCATTGTTCCATCACTTCCTTTATCTCCTTAAGGCGGCGCTTAATGGAACCGTCAAGCCTGGTTCCGTCACTCTCAACAACGATGCCGCCAATAAGGCTCTTATCTATACGGTAGGTGACTGTAAGCTCCTTGCCGCTCATCTTTTCAAGTTTTTTCTGAAGCTTATCCTTCTGTTCAGGTGTAAGCTCAACGGCAGATGTGACTGTTGCCACGGACTTCTTCATGCTGTCCTTATAGAGCTCATCAAAGACTTCGATACACTCATCGAGATCTCTTATGTGACCCTTGGAGGTAAGGATACAGAGGAAAGCAGTTATATGCTCATGCACATTCTTTCCGAAGGCTTCCTCGACTGCCTTTACCCTGTCCTCCTTTGGGATGGCGGGTGACAGCAGGAAGTCAGCGAACATGGGATCGCTGTCCAGTACTTCCTTTATGACCTTAAGGCCGTCGTTTATCTCCTCGAGGCAGTTGTCCTCAAGTCCGGTGGCGAAAAGGGCCGAAGCGTATTCCCTGCCCCTTCCTGTCATGATATCTCTCCGATCTCGTCAATGAACTCGTCGATGAGTTCCCTGTGATCATCTGTATTGATCTCTCTTTTCAGCATCTTACCCGTAAGGATGGAAGAAAGATCCACGATCTCCTTCTTGATGCCTTCCTCGGATCTCTTCTGCTCCAGCTCAGCCTCGAGCTTTGCCTGTCTTACGATACCGTCAGCTCTTTCCTTGGCAGTGCTGATGATGGTCTCAGACTTTCTGTCTGCCTTGCTGACTGCCTTCTTGATGATCTCACCTGCCTCATCCTCGGCATGGTCCAGTCTGTTCTGCCATAAGGTCCTGTCGTTTTCGGCCTCTTCCATGGCCTGTCTAGCCAGGTCGAGTTCCTTGTCCACCTTTGCCTGTCTTTCGGCGATCATGTTCTTCACCGGTTTGAAAAGAAGCTTCTTAAAGAGCAGGAACAGGATGACCAGGTTACAGAGTGATATGATGATCTGCCAGATATTTATACTGATTATATCCAGTGTGTTCATCGTCTATCCTCACTTGACGGCATCAAGAAGTATCTTAACGAATCTGCCGGGAGCTACGAAGATAAGAAGGATAGCGATAACGAGAGCATAAAGACCTGTGGTCTCTGCTACGGCGCATCCCATGAGCATCGTAGTGGTAACGGCACTTCTGCACTCAGGCTGTCTTCCGATAGCCTCACAGGCCTTGGCTACTGCATTACCCTCACCGATACCGGGACCGATACCTGCGATCATTGCACAGCCGGCGCCAAGTGCGCATCCGCCCAAGATAATTCCGATTGCAAGATCCAACATAATTGTTTCCTCCGTTTATGTATTTAATCTTTTCTCTGTTTTTGCCGCTTTCTTCTTGAGGTAATCCTCCAGCGGGAAAGCACCGCCTATGTAGAGCATGGTCAACATGGCAAAGATAAATGCCTGAAGACATCCGCTGAATACATCAAAGTAGATGGAAAGGACTGCCGGGATACCGATCCTGAGGAATGGGAACTGTCCCAGGATACCCGGAAGGTTTCCGAAGATAAGGTTTGTAAGTCCCTGAAGAGCCGCTGCGATAAGTACGGATATAACAGTACCTGAAAGGATATTTCCGTAGTGACGGAATGCCATGGATACAGGGGTGGCGACTTCACTTATGATATTGAGCGGTGCCAGGAAAGGCACAGGCTCTCCAAAGCTCTTGAGGTAATGGAGAGGTCCGCACTTCATCTTGTAGTAAGTGATCAGGAAGAATACGAGAAGTGCCCATCCTGCCACGACATTAAGATCTGACGTGGGTGGGAATAATCCCAGAAGGCTCATAAGGCTGGAAAAAGCGGAAAGAGCCAGGATGGAACATATAAAAGGAGCAAAGCCCCTGAAGTATTCACCCATATTCTCAGTTACGAGCTTCTCTATGGTCTCCACTATCCACTCGGCAATGACAGCCCTCTTTGTATCCACATGAGCCCTGATGCCATGAGTGAGATAAAGGCAGAAGAAAGCCAGGGCGATCATTACAAGCCAGGAATTGATCTGTGCCTCGGAGATGATAAGGGGCATCAGTGGAAGATCGAGGGAAGCAAAGACATGGGCTCCCGTGATCTCGATGCCGTCGGAATGAGGTACGAAGAGTACCTTGAGTACTATACCTGCCACCGGGGGCAGTATGGTCATGACAAGAAGGAGTATGTCGATGATCTTAAATCTGGTATTACTCTTCGACAATGCTGTTATCTCCTTCTTCTCTTTTGTAGTTCTTATCGACAAAGGGCTTCAGGAAGATAGCGATCCTGGGAAAGAACAGCGGGATGACCACTGCATATCCGTTGAAGACAGGACAAAGGAAACCCACAAGGGCCGAGATAACGATAGCCAGAGTCCTGTATGTATAGGAAAGCTTTACGAAGGAAGATCTCTCCTCATCACCCTTCTGAAGTGACTTCTGTAAGGTGATGCCCATAAAAAAGAAGTTGCCGACTGCTACTGCGGCTCCCAGTATATTGCCAAGAAGGACTGTATAGTCCCATTTTCCGATAATGAGAAAGACCGCTTCCATCAGCATGCTGAGAATGACAACGAATGAAGCGATATAGATTGTTTCCCTCTTTACGGTCGGATCGACGTTTCCCATTTATACTCCTCTTTTTTGCATCCTATTAATTATAATAAAAAGACTGTTCCCTGTAAACGGAAACAGTCTTCATTGACTTAATAGTATCTTGCACTATGATAACTTATTTTTTCCTGTTGTCAATAATAACGTATGCACCGGTCATAACAAGAGCGATGGCGATGACTGCGATAGCGATCTTTGTAACGGTACCCATGGTCTCGCCTGTAGCGGGAACAGCGGAATCTGCTGTCTTCTCAGCAGCTGTGGTAGCCGTTGTCTCCTCACTGTCCGCATGCTTATTTGCAGCAAGTACGGTTGTGTCGGGTTCAGTCTCTGTAGGTGCTGTTGTCTCCTCGGGCTCTGAAGGCCTGGAATCTCCTGTGGAAAGGAGCGTAGGTGTAGACTCCTCAGGATCTGTCTCGGAAGACTCTGTAGGTGTGGAATTGTTGTCCAGTTCCTCATCATCCTGGTCTGATGTCCCGGAAGTCTCAGTGGGAACAGGTGTGGGATTGGGATTCTCATATCTGTTTACGACAGTGAGGGTGTTATTTCCATCATCATCAAGGGATACACCGTAGTTACCGGAATCCTCGATGATGGAGGAAGAACCATCTACCCTTACGAAAGTACAGTCGTCACCAAGGTTATCAGAAGCCTCAGAAACATAGACGATGTAGTTCTCGCTGTCAAAGCCCTTGATGGTAACTGTCTCATCACAGTTGATCCTGAAGGAGATCATACCGCTGCCGTCTGTGCAGACTGCCTCGGTGGTGCCGTCTTCCCTCTCAAGAGTGAAGTTCTCATTTACGGCATATCTTGCGCCGAGCTCATCGTAGATATAGACGTTGAGGAGATATCCCTGGGAATCATCCTCGCCGTTGAAA
>CACXGG010000063.1 GCA_902767145.1 Oscillospiraceae bacterium
AAGCAGTTTACATGACAGGTAACTGTGAGAAAGTATTCGACGGAAGCATCGAGATCTGATCATAAAAACAAAATATAAAGCCGTCCCATTCCGGGGCGGCTTGTTTATGCTCAAAAGTGGCATAAACAGTGGCATGCTTATGCCACTAACTGTACCATTTTTCTCACTTATTGAGGGATGCCTTAACGAGACCCATGAATAAAGGATGAGGCTTATTAGGTCTGCTCTTAAACTCCGGATGATACTGGACACCTACGAAGAATCTGTGATCGGCATATTCAACTGTCTCTACCAGAAGTCCGTCAGGGGATAGGCCGCTTATGACAAGACCTGCTTCAGTAAGTTTTTCCCTGTATTCGTTATTGAACTCATACCTGTGCCTGTGACGCTCGGAGATCTCTTTTGCGCCATAGCATTCTGCCATCTTTGTGCCTTCAGAGATGATACAGGGATAGCTTCCCAGACGGAGTGTTCCGCCCTTCTCGATATCATCGCTCTGGCCGGGCATGAAGTCTATCATCTTATGCTCTGAACTGCTGTCGAATTCGTTGGAGTTGGCATCCTCAAATCCCAAAAGTCCTCTTCCGGCTTCGATGACTGCGATCTGCATTCCAAGGCAGATGCCCAGATAGGGAACATCATTTTCGCGGCAGTATTTTGCAGTTAAGATCATGCCTTCGATACCGCGCTCTCCGAATCCGCCGGGAACGATGACGCCGTCGACTTTTCCAAGGACGTGGTCAATGTTTTCCTCTGTAAGACCTTCAGAATCGATCCACTCGATATTGACGGTGGAATCACAGAAGTAACCTGCATGATGGAGCGCCTCGGCAACTGACAGATATGCGTCGTGGAGCTGTACATACTTTCCTACGAGACCTATGGTCACCTGATGGTGGGGCGTCTTGATCCTGTCGATGAGAGATACCCATTCGTTCATATCGGGAGCAGGTGCATCGAGACCCAGTTCGCGGCATACGATCTCTGACATGCCGGATCTTTCCAGCATAAGGGGAGCTTCGTACAGGATGGGAAGAGTGTTGTTCTCGATGACGCAGTCGTCCTTTACGTTACAGAAGTTGGCTATCTTTCTGAAGATGCTCTTATCCTCGATGACCTCGTCGGTACGGAGGACGATGATGTCCGGGGTGATACCCATTCCCTGAAGTTCCTTTACGGAGTGCTGGGTGGGCTTTGTCTTATGTTCTCCCGAAGCCTTGAGATAGGGAAGGAGACATACATGGATATAAAGGGAATTCTCTCTTCCAACTTCGTTTCCTACCTGCCTGATGGCCTCGATGAAGGGCTGGCCCTCGATATCACCAATGGTTCCTCCGACCTCGGTTATTACAACATCTGCATTTGAATGAAGTCCTACGTTATAGATGAACCTTTTGATCTCATCTGTGATGTGGGGGATTATCTGAACAGTTGATCCCAGGTATTCACCGCGTCTTTCCTTGGCGATAACATTGGAGTAAACCTTACCTGTCGTCAGGTTGGAGAAACGGTTAAGGTCCTCATCGATAAATCTCTCGTAGTGGCCCAGATCAAGATCTGTTTCGGCACCGTCTTCTGTTACATAAACTTCGCCGTGCTGATAGGGACTCATGGTTCCCGGATCTACGTTGATGTAGGGGTCAAGTTTCTGTGCTGCGACCTTAAGTCCGCGCATTTTGAGCAGTCTTCCGAGAGAGGCGGCCGTTATGCCTTTTCCAAGGCCTGAGACAACACCTCCTGTTACGAAAATGTACTTTGCCATAGTGGTTACTCCTTATATCTCGATATTATATCTTCAGCTATAACTCTTCTTGTCCTTCTCAGGTCCATGGCGCTCTTTTCGATGAACCTGTGGGCCGTATCCTCGTCGATGCCTTCTCTTTCCATGAGAAGGAGTTTTGCACGGTTGACGATCTTGATCTCCGCGATCTTTTCCTCGAAGCTCTGGGCTTTCTGTTCAAGTCTCTTAAGACGCTGCCTGGTGGCAACGAGAAGTTTCAAGGTCTGTGTAACTACTGCCCTGCTGGTGGGCTTGCTCAATGTGAGCACACCGAACTCTTCGGCCCTGGAACTGATCTCATCGTAGAGAGGAGCGTCCAGGAGGAGCATTACTCCTATGCCGGTCTCGCGGGCTATATCGATGGCGAATTCGGAACCCTGTTCGTCCTTGAGAGGAGCGTTGACGATGAGAAGATCGAAGCTTATGTTGTCCAGCCTTCTCCTGGCTGCACCCACAGAGGAAGCGCATTCCACAGGACCGTATTCGTTTGCGGGAAGGAGGGACATGAGCACCTTGTCAAACTTTTCGTTTGACGATGCTATAAGAACGCTGAGCTGCTGTTCTCTGGGCATATTGCCATCTCCTTCCCCGTGTTTTTTAGTTGTTTACTATCCGCTTATTATTCCGCTTTTTTTCCGTTTTTTATCTGCAATACTGACGGACCAGTTCCTCTCCGAAGACAGAGAGTACGAAGGGATCCGAAAGTGCAAGGTCCTTTGCTTCCTCCAAAGATACAGGAAGCGAATCGATATGTGTTCCTGCTGCAGGAAGTTCTTCCTTTTTCTCGATACCGTCAAGGCAGCTGTAGATCATCATCGCCATGGCCAGATAAGGGTTGGCAAGAGCATCAGGTGACCTGAGCTGTGCATAGTGATGACCTGCTTTTCCTGAAGGGGGTATCCTGATGAGCTGGCCTCTGTTCTCGCCGGCCCAGGAGATATTTCTGGGAGCGCTGTCCTCACCGAATCTCTTGTAGGACAGTTCTGAATTATTGAAGAATACCGTTGAACATCTGATGTGCTCGAGAAGACCTGCGATGGCAGAAGGGAGCACCTGCTCGCCTGAATCTGAAGTAGCAAGTACGTTTATATGGAATCCGTTGCCGGGAGCCTTTTCCAGAGGCTTGGGTGTGAAGTCGGCATAAAGGCCGTATCTTGCTGCGATGGTCTTGACTACGGAGATGTAAGTTACTACGTTATCGGCAGCCTTTACAGGATCGCTGGATGAGAAATCGATCTGGTTCTGACCCGGGCCTGCCTCGTGGTGGGAGTTGATGGGAAGTATGCCCATCCTCTCGAGAGTAAGACAGATCTCACGTCTTACGTTCTCACATTTATCCAGGGGAGCAATGTCCATATATCCTGCATTGTCGCAGGGGATCTTTGTGGGATTGCCTTCCTCATCTGTCTTAAACAGATAGAATTCTATCCTTGTTCCAAACCTGAATGTGATTCCCTTTTCCTTTGCCCTGGCTACTGCGTCCTTGAGCACCTTTCTCGTATCCACAGCGACGGGTGTCTTGTCCTGCAGCGTAACGTCACAGAGCATACGGATGACCTTTCCGTTCTCGGGACGCCAGGGCAGGAGAGTCGTTGTCGAGATATCAGGATGAAGGAAGAGATCCGACTGGATATCTTCTCCAAAGCCCGGTATCAGGGACGCATTGATAGCGATTCCGTTCATAACTGCTTCCTCCAGCATATGTGGCATTATCGATATATTCTTACTGACGCCATGTACATCACAAAATGCAAGTCTTATAAACTTGATATCTTCTTCTTCGACATACTGCATGAATTCACTTAATGAGCAATCCATAGTCAACCTCCGCAAAATTACCGCTTAAAAGAAAATGGCGCCATCCCGTGGATCGTCCGATGCACGGAATGAACGCCTTTGTTCAT
>CACXGG010000064.1 GCA_902767145.1 Oscillospiraceae bacterium
GAGCTGAGTAAGTTAAAGAGCGAGTACGATTACAACGCCCGCGGATTCTCGGATCTTTGCGAAGAGGTCTGGAATGCGGATGCAAACACGTTCCGCTTCATCGTCACCTTTACGGTAATAGTTCCCCTGGGGCTTTTGATCTACGCACTCCTGGAAAAGCAATGGTGGTTACTTGTGGTCATGGGGATATTGGCAGTGACCATCATCGGCGGCTACTACCTGGATAAGTTTTTTACCGCTAAAACCCTTACTTCACGCATGATCCCCTTCGAAAAGGAGATCGCTGAGCTGGCAGAACAATACAAGGCAAAGGAAGCTGAGGCAGAAGAGTCTATCTCCAGATATAAGGGTCTCGTACAGGAGTTCATGGATATGGATCCCCTGCTTTCGAAAACAACCACCGATTAACAGTCATTGGAAAAAGAAAGCCCCGGTCCCGGGGCTATGGTCGATTAGATCACGGAAGGAAACTTCCTATAACCTTCTCCATCCAGATCATGGAATACCAGCGTCCGAACTTCCTGCCGCTGTTCTTAAAGACACCTACCGTCTTATATCCCATATGGCGGTGGAATTCAGCGCTGTTGGATGTCAGGTATTCATCGTCCTTTTCGGGAATGCCGATACATGCATAAAGGCTGATGATACCGGCTTTTTTGAGCTTCTTTTCCAGAGCTTCGTAGAGCGCCCTGCCCAAACCGTGTCTCTGGCTTCCGTGACGCAGGTAGATGGTGGTCTCACAGCAATGGTCGTAAGCCTCCCTGTCGATAAAGGCATGGGCATAAGCATATCCTTCAATACGGCCGTCCCTTTCGATCACGAGGTAGGGATACTTCAGTGTTATCTTCGCTATCCTGTCCCTGAACTCGTCTTCTGAAGGCGTTGTTATCTCAAATGATATTGCAGTATTCTCAACATAGTATCTGTACAGAGCCAGAAGCTCCGGGGCATCTTCTATCCTGACATCTCTTATGGCGATCATTGTTCCTTCTACCCGGAAAGCCCGAGCTTTCCGTCCTCCGTAAATCTCAGTAATGCGTTTTCCGCATGGAACATGCTCATGCGGTATCTGAACGGCCTTATCTCCCCCTCCGGGGTGTTCAGGACAGTTCCGAATGAAGGCTCAATGCTCCTGAGCCTTCCGCTTTCGTAGAGCTCAACTCCGAGCCCGGTCTTTATCACTCCGTATGGTGTCCTGACTTCGATGGTATCTCCCGGCCAGAGGGTAATGCTCCTTATCCTGCCCGAGGGGTAGAAATAGATGCATTGAGGTCTTATGTGAAAAGTCTCCCCCTCTACCTCAAAGTCGTAATACGGGGCAAGCTCCTTCTCCTCCTCAATGCTCCAGTAAGCACTTATCTGACCATATAGGGGAAAGATCCTTTTGACATTCCCGTCCTCAAAAAACGTGATAAGCTCCACCTGGAAATCGCCCGAAGGAAGAGTAAGGACGGCCGGTTCCTCGAGGTAGACGCTTCTCACGTTTCCTGACTTAAAACGGTCAACCGCGCAGCGGTTCTTCTTCCTGTAGTCGGAAGAGCCGCTGCACGGATGGAGATAACCGTAGATTGTCTTGATTGGTTCCAAGTGGATCAGTTTCCAAGATCGACAACGGGGATAACTGCACCGTCGTAATTGTCGGCGATCCACTGCTGTGTCTCTTCAGAGAGAAGGGCATCAACGAGTGCCTGTACAGCCGGGTTGTCTGCATCTTCTGCTCTGACGGCGATGATATTTGCATAGGGGCTGTCTTCTCCCTCGCTGAAGAGCTTGTTGGAGTCGATACCTGCCTCAAGTGCCTTGTTTGTATTTGTGATGAAGAAATCGTAGTCGTCCTTTGTGGGGATTATCTGGGCGGAATCGATCTCAACGATCTCAATGGGCTTAACATACTCGGTGATATCCGATACAGAAGCGGAAAGGGAATCCCTTGCAGCGTCATCAAGAACGATGAATCCGTTCTGCTCGAGGATGAGAAGTGCTCTGTATTCGTTTGTTCCGTCGTTGGGGATAGCAACTACAGCATCATCGGGGACTTCATCAACAGATGCGTAAAGATCGGAATAAGCTGTGATGGGCTCGATGTGGATACCGCCTGCGCTTACAAGATCATATCCGTTTGCTTCATTCTCGCTCTCGAGATAGGGGAGATGCTGGAAATAGTTGAAATCGATCTCACCTGATGCAAGTCTCTCATTTGTTGTGGAATCTGCTGCTGTTGCAACGAGCTCGATCTGGATGCCCTGCTCCTCGAGCTGGGGTCTGACATGTTCGATGATCTCAGAGTGAGGTACGAGGTCTACGATACCCTTTAATACAACTGTATCGCCCTCAGCTGCCTGGGATTCAGGAGATGATTCTCCGTCTGCTGCGCATCCTGCAAGAGAAAATGCAAATGCACCTGCTAAGATCGCTGCTGTTACCTTTTTTATAATTGTCTTTTTCATAATTCTTTCTCCTTCTTTTTAGATAAGATTTCTGTTTTTAAGTATTTGTTTTGACACCAGATTTCCGATGCCCTGTATAAGCTGGACCATGATTATCAGTATATATACACATGCGAACAGCCTGTCGTGCTGAAACCTCTGATAGCCGTATCTGACTGCTATATCACCGATACCTCCTGCTCCGAACATTCCTGCAAGTGCTGTCATGGACAGGACCGAAATCACCGATACCGTGAATCCTCTGATCAGCGAGGGTAATGTCTCAGGAAGAAGTATCCTGACTATTATGCTCAGATTATTGCTTCCAATGGCCTGCGCTGCTTCGATCTTTCCCTTTTCGATCTCCAGCAGACTGCTCTCGACTATCCTCGCGTACATCGGAATGCAGCTCGCTGCTATGGCGATGATACATGCGTTTGTTCCATATGCTTTGCCGAAGATAAGTCTTGCCACCGGGATCATGAGGATGATCATTATCATCTGCGGCAGGGATCTCAGGCAGTTGATCACCCATCCGGATACCGTATAGGAAGTCTTAAGGGGAATAAGGCCATCAGGGTTTGTGATGGTAAGCAGTATTCCGATGATAAGTCCAAATACGAGCATGATCAGTGACGATACCACCGTCATGTATATGGTCTCTCCGATGGGGCCCCACAGTTCCTTCCAGATAGCGGGGTCGAGGGAAGCTTTGATAACATCCCACAATGATGAATCCAATAAGCTCATAACGTTCCTCCTTAGATTCCGCCGCCGTGGGTGAGCTCTGCGCTCTGAAGGAGTTTGAACACCTTTGCGAAAAGCTCTCCCGTCTTGCTGTTGGGATTTTCGAAGATATCGCGTACCTGTCCGCTCTCTGTGATCCTTCCCTCCTCGAGGACAGCCATCCTGCTGCAGATGTATCTGATGGCATCGAGTTCGTGGGTGATCATAAGGATCGTGATCCCGTACTTGCGGTTGATCTCCTTGAGAAGGTCCAGGATCTGGATCGTCGTCTGGGGATCAAGGGCAGAAGTCGCCTCGTCCGAGATTATAAAATCAGGTTTTGTTACTATCGCCCTGGCAATTCCTACTCGCTGCTTCTGACCTCCGGACAGTGCACCGGGATGAGCCTTGAGCTTTTCGGTAAGACCGACGAGCTCTGCTGTCTCCTGCACCCTTTCCTTGATCTGCTCTTTCGGAACACCTGCGATCTGCAGCGGATAGGCGATATTCTGGTAAACAGTCATTGAATCAAAGAGATTGAAGTTCTGGAATATCATTCCTATCTTGTGTCTTTCCTGAAGAAGCTTCTTCTTGGGAAGCTTGAGGATATCAGTACCTCCAAGTTCGATAGAACCGCTGTCAGAGGTCTCAAGTCTGTTTATACATCTCGCCAGAGTGGACTTGCCGGCTCCGGAAAAACCTATGATCCCGAATATCTCACCTTTGTCGACTTCCAGGTTGATACCGTCGAGGACCTTAAGGGGCTTGCCGTGGGGGTAGAAAGTCTTGTGCAGATCACTGATCTTCAGATATGTTTCCATTTTTATCAACCATGGCTGAATGTATCAGCTGCCCTTTCTTTTCTGTCTTTGTACAATTCGTTGTGCAGATCCTTCCCACGACCCGGTATTCCCAGGCTGTCAGCACGGCAGTGCTGGCAGTGGCGGAATACTTCAAGGTACTTTCCGGCCTGCCGGCGGACTTCTTCAAGATCCGCACAGTTGGGAGCGGGAATATCCTTCATCTCATTCTGGGGAATGAGGGGGATTATATTGAGGATAGATGCCCCCAGTTCTGAGGTGACCCTTGCAACTTCCGGGATATGCTTATCGTTGATCCCGGGAACGAGGACACTGTTGATCTTAACAACGATCCCCTTTTCTGCTGCAAGCCTGATCCCTTCGAGCTGTCTTTCGATCAGCATGGATGCGGCCTCCTGACCCTCGTGCTTAACACCATGCTCATCTATGACAAAACTGTTTATCTTCTCTTCGATCTCCGGATCCACCGCATTTACTGTAACCGTCAATGTCTCGATGCCGATATCGGCGATCTCATCGATACGGTCGGGAAGTCTGAAACCGTTAGTTGAAAGGCAGCAGATCAGTTCCGGGAAATTCTCCTTAACGAGCCTGAATGTCTTAAGTGCAAGATCATTGGCCAGCGTATCACCGGGACCTGCGATCCCGACTACTGTCAGTTCAGGACAGATCTCCTTCGCCTTTCTAACTGTTTCCACAGCCTCCTCCGGGGCAAGTACAAGGGAAGTCACCCCAGGCTTTATCTCCGACTTGTTGTAAGCTCTTGTGCAGAATCTGCATCCGATATTGCACACCGGGCTTACGGGAAGATGAAGTCTTCCTGCCGTCACATTCGAATGGCCTCCCAGGCATGGATGTCTTTTCTGCAGATTCTCGAAAGAACCTTTTCTCTCCGTACCATCGTATTTTTTCCTTTCTTTTTCGACTTTATATTCAGGCGCAAGGATGCTTATCCTTGAGTTTGTGATCTTATCGAGGACAAACTCAACCTCGCGCTCTATATCTGTGCTCTGTACCTTTTTCTCATAAAGGGCGATCCTTGCATGCTCACCGGACTTGGCGGAGAAGACCACATTACAGTCTTCGACTGCCTCAGCAAGACGTGAGATAAGAGAATCATCGTGCTGAAGACTGATTCCGAGACTGTCGATGCGTCTTACATCAACGAGCTCATATGTCTTAGCTTCGAGATCTATCTCGTATATATCAAACCTCTCGGCAACGCCGAAATGCCTGTTGATATTAATACCGTCTCCGGTTGCGAATGCTGCCCTTATCATTTTCTTTTCCTTATCAGATGTGATAATTGTCCTTAATATTGTCTATGAAACCGAATTCCATCAGTATCTCCTCCAGCCTGTCCTGCGTCATGGGCTTGGGGACAACGAACTGTGTGTTATCCTCTATTGCCTGGGCAAGATTTCTGTATTCCTGTGCCTGAGGGTGCTTGGGGTTGTAATCGATGACTGTCTTCTTCTTGATCTCTGCCCTCTGAACCTCGTTATCACGGGGAACGAAATAGATGAGCTGGGAGCCGAGCTCCTTTGCAAAGGCGCGGAGGAGTTCTATCTCCCTGTCGACATTTCTGCTGTTGCAGATGATGCCTCCGAGTCTTACTCCGCCCTTGAGCGCATACTTCTGTATACCCTTACAGATGTTGTTCGCTGCATAAAGAGCCATCATCTCTCCGGAAGCGACGATATAGATCTCCTTAGCCTTACCCTCTCTGATGGGCATTGC
>CACXGG010000065.1 GCA_902767145.1 Oscillospiraceae bacterium
AATCTCTACGGACTTGAGGTATCGGGTAATGAGGTTGCTTCCGTATTTACAAGTGAATATGTAAAGCATGCCGATCCGCTCCTTACAGGCGGTGACTTCGGACCCGAGGGAGGACTTTGCGTGACTATAGTATCCGTAATAGCCATCGCAGCAGTGCTCCTTGTCTACAAAGTAATCATTCCGCGAAAAAGACCTTCCGCCCCGACGGCGTGATACTCTCTGAAAAGGAAGCTTCAAAGACACCTGAGAGCATCTCCCGGTCAAGAGTATCCGTGGCCTTTACGATACGTCCCTCTTTCATGACAACGAAACGGTCGGCAAACTCCGCCGCCGTATTTACATCGTGAAGGACGATGATAAATGACTTCCCTTCCTTTTCCTTAAGTTCCCTGAAAGTCTTCATGATATGAAGATTATGCTTAACATCGAGATTTGAAGACGGCTCATCAAGGATGGTCCAGGGAGTGTCCTGGGCGATGGCACGGGCCACCATGCATCTCTGTTTCTCACCGCCCGAAAGTGTATCGAAGATCCTGCCGGTGAGATCTGAAAGCCCCATTATCTCTATGGCCTTATCGACCTTTTCCTTATCTTCCTTCGTCAGCCCCGAAAAGAACCTGCTCCTGTCATATCTTCCCAGGGCAACGGTATCGTAGACCGTCAGGGCTATCTGACCGTAAACATCCTGGGGTACATAGGATATCTCTCCGGAAGCTGCATATTTTTCCACGAGGGCCTTTATGAGGGTGGTCTTTCCGCATCCGTTGGGTCCGATGAGGCAGTGTGCCAGTCCTTCTGAAAACTCGTGGGAGACATTATCCAGGACAGCTCTTTTTCCGTATCTTACTGTAAGTTCCGAGATGGAGAGGTTCATGATCTGACACCTCCCTTTCCGGCAGCGATCCTGCTCTTTATAAGAAGCCACAGGAAGTAGGGTGCACCGATAAGGCTCGTAATGGCACCGATGGCCATCTCACCGGGAGCCACGATGGTCTTGGCGATGGAATCACAGATCACCATAAAGACTGCTCCCGTGAAAAAACAGAGGATCATCTTCTGTCTCATCTTATAGACTTTGAAGAAAGCGACTATGTGAGGGATGATAAGTCCCACAAATCCGATTATTCCTGAATTGGCAACACAGAAAGCCAGGAGCACCGAGGAGACACAGAAGGTGATGCCCAGTGTCCTGCTCTGCTTAACACCCAGGGAAAGAGCCGCTTCACGCCCCAGCTTAAGGACATCTATCCTGGGGGCGATGATGATCAGCATGGGTACAAAGACAAATACCACTATAGCCAGTACCTTTGTCTTAATCACGGTGGCAGAAGAAAAGGTGCCCAGCATCCAGAGGTATACCCTCTCCATATTCTCCATATGAAGGGTCATCATGACGGTTATGAGGGCGCTCATGATGGAGGAGATGGCGATACCTGCCAGGAGTGTGGAAGTCGTGTCATACTCACCGCTGCCCTTGGCGATAAAGAATACCGCAGCCCAGGTAACGAGAGCTCCTAATATGGCACCTATATAGCTTCCGGTAAAGCCTTCACCGATGATCATTCCATTAAGGCCGGTGACGATGGCAATGGCGGCACCCAGGGCACTTCCTGAAGATATTCCCAGGATGGACGGGTCTGCCATGGGATTTTTAAAAAGTCCCTGCATTATACAGCCTACGCAGGCCAGGGCCCCTCCCACCAGGGCAGATGTTATGACCCTGGGGATCCTGATCCTCCCGATGATGAGGAGCTCCGTATCAGACAATCCGTCTCTTGCTCCGGCAATGTACTTAAGTACCGATGCCGGGGCAACAGATGAGCTGCCGAGACAGCTTGATACCGCCACCGCCGCAATAAGGGCGGTGACGGCGATCATAAGCTTGAGTATAAAACTGTCAGAGGGCTTATGCGGCTGCATCGAGCTCGCCTAAGTACTCGTTTACGGCATCCTTGATGAGCTGGACAGCCTCAAAGTTCCTGGGACCCTGTCTCTCGAAGAGGTTGGCATCTACAGCGATGACCCTTCCCTCCTGAACAGCTGTCAGGGATGAATAAGGCTCAGATGTGATGAAGAGATCATATCCCCATTCAGGAACAAGGATGAATGTGGGATCGTTCTCGATGAGCTTCTCAACGGAATACTCCCAGCCTTCTGTATCATCTGCTGCATTTGTATAACCAGCAAGCTCGATGATCTCATCGATAAATGTTCCGTTGCCGCCTGTGTAGTCACCGTACTCACCAAAGGTCATGGCATAGTAAACTGTTACGTCCTGTGCATCAGCATCTGTTTCCTGAAGAGCGGCATAAGCAGCGTATTCCTCAGAAAGCTCAGCTGAGAGCTCAAGTCCTGCATCATGTACGCCTGCCAGGTCAGCGATATTCTGTACGGAATCGATCATGCCGGCAAAGCTGTCCTCATCCACTACGATGCAGACAGGGATACCGAGAGCTGTGAGTGAGTTGTAAGCCTCCTCGCTGAAGATGGAGGATACGATAACGATATCAGGCTCCAGGGAAGCGATGAGCTCTGTGTCAGGAAGATCGATGGGACCAACGGTCTGGATATCGAATACTTCCATGGGATAATCATCATAATCGGATCTTCCGATGAGCTTATCCTGTGCACCGAGAGCGTAGATGATCTCAGTTACCATGGGGGATACAGTTACGATGGTCTGGGGCTCAGACTCGATGACTGTGGCATTACCGTAAGGATCCACATAAGTCAGGGGATAGATGCTGTCAGCTTCTGCACTTTCAGAAGCATCTGCGCCTTCTGTTGTCTCGGCGGGAGCCTCTGTCTCAGCGATGTCCTCAGTAGCTGCTGCCTTGGAAGACTCGGATGCCTCTGCCTCATCAGCGGTTTCACTTGAGCATGAACAGATCACGCCTGAAACCATAGCCAATGCGAGAAGCACTGCCAATACTTTCTTTTTCATATTCATTTCTTTCCGCATCAAGCCGCCCACCGCAGCAATATGCAAAACATAAACTCATCGGCAGGTCTCCTGACTTGCGGTATAAGCTGATCTTCCCTTCTCAGGCAAAAACCCAATGGATATGAAGACGCAAACCGCTGACAGTAGCGGGGGCTGTCCCGGATTCTCACCGGGTTCCCTATTATCCCTTTTTACGGGGCACCGACGGCGATATGATTATAATGCAAAAACAGTAAATGTGGAAACTTATTTACACTCCACGATGACCCATCTGGTACCGATGCTGTCAGTAAGGTTGGAGTAGACTGTATTGTCGTAGATGATCTCATACCTGTCAGAAGCCAGTTTCACATCCTCGATCATGGAGGAATAACCGGGGGACAGTTCTATGATGAATACATCATTATCATATTCCTCCCTGAAGCTGTCCATCTGATCCAGGGAATACATCATCATCTTTCCCCTGATGTGATCCACGCCGGAATATTCTTCCATAAAGGGATCGATCCTGTTGTCGATATGGACGGGGATGTCGTAGAACAGGAGCCAGGAACCGGTATTAAAGGAGTTGTAGGGCTTTTCGTATCCCTTCTCCTTAACTATGTCGATGACGTTATGGTCGTAAGCAGCCATTCTCTCGATGTCCGTCATATCATTGGCGCTGAAATACTTGATGATATCGAATCCGCCGGATCCCAGGGCAGTCAGAAGGCAGACCACTGTAAGGATCCCATAGAAGGACGGGGAAAGGGTTATCTTTTTCGTGTCGAACTTAAAGGTGTTCTTATTGAGCCATGTAAGAAGGGACTCTATTTCCTCCGGTGCGAAAAGAAGATATGCCACCGTGAAGTAGAGCATGAACCTGCAGTAGAGGCAGGACATTATAAAGAACATGGAAAGAAGTGCTGCCTTGGTGACGGCCTTCTTTTCGAAATCCTTGAGCCTGCTGTTGGTCATCATACCGACGAACACAAGGAGCACAGTAAAGATCTCGGCTATGGAGAAGGTCTTGGGCTGCCACTCCTCCACCAGTGCCCAGATATCCGTGGCGGCGGACTGGATAAATCCGAAGGTCCAGATCCTGATGCCGATGGGATTAAGAAGCGAGAGGACAAAGCCGGCGGGTATAGCCGCAGCCATCACCAGTGCTTTTTTGAACTGCTTATAAAGGAGCTCTATGACGATAAGTACGATATAGACAACAAAATATACGGGAAGGATACCGCCGTGAAGCCATGCCATGATAAAGGAGGAAAGAGAGAACAGGATAAAGAGCTTCTTTCCGCTCCACTCATTAAGGAATGAGGTTATCAAGAGCACGATAAAGAATGTGGATACCACCGAAGGCCTGACATTATAGTCAGGGAAAGCGCCCACTATGGGGATCGCCGTAAGGATTGCTCCGAAGATAAGTGGATGTACCTTCCCGGCATTGAACCTGATTATCAGGTAGACCGTTCCGTAGATAAAGAAGGCTCCCACCAGGATAACGCCTGCCAGGCCAAGGATCTTATACATGGCTCCCAGAAGGAAATACCATCCCTGCTCATGGGCCGTCCATACAAGGCCCTCGTGCCAGCTGTATATCTCTTCTGTTATGAGCTTGTGGAGCCTTATATCATCGAGGCCCACCTTGATCTGGATAGCCGTATCACCCACCATTCCGTACATACTGGAGATGGCGGTCATGGGGCTGTAGAGAAAAAGTGCCAGGGCATACAAAAACCAGACGTACATTTCCGTCTTTTTCTTAGTCGATGCCTTAAGAGAATTCACTTCTTTCATAAAGTTTATTTTACCATAGAGAAAGCTCTACATGGTATAATCCAATCGTTATGGAGCTTACTTTTAACAAAAAAAGGATCGATATCATCAGGGGACTGCTCCTGCTGTCCCTTGTTCCCTTTCTGTTCCTTCTTCAGGACCTTGT
The DNA here is from genome assembly GCA_902767145.1 of Oscillospiraceae bacterium. Taxonomy (GTDB): domain Bacteria; phylum Bacillota; class Clostridia; order Saccharofermentanales; family Saccharofermentanaceae; genus Saccharofermentans. The sequence continues at coordinate 4,875 of CACXGG010000065.1, forward strand.
TACCGACATCTTCCTGTCGGTGATCATAGTGACCGCAGCAGGCGCCCTGCTGATCAATGTCCCGGTAAGAAAGCAGACGGGAAAGACCTTTATCTTCACCATAGTCATGACTGCCGTCTTTGTCATCATGTTCTCCCTGAGGGAGATGGGAAAGAGCGGTCTTTATTCAGGAGACCTGAGCGCCTGGCTCTACCCCGGGCCCATAGCTCTTCTGATAAATATCTGGAAATATACTCTCCTTCCCGGATCCTTCTTCATATCGTCCTTTATATGCATAAGGCTCCTTCTGGACAGGCTCATGGACGAAGGCAGAACGGATGAAGGAGATAAGAAAAAGACTGTCCGTATCTGCATGATCATAATATCGGCAGTATCCCTTATATATGCCTTCTCCGTCATTCCCGCCATCAACACGGCAGGAGATGTGGACAGCGTCTGGACCGGAGTAGCCAACCATAACTGGAGTGCCTGGCACACCTTCGGATACCAGCTCTATGTATTTATCTGTTCGAAGATCTTCCCTTCCATCTTCACGGTTATCCTCTGCGATACCCTGATCTTCCTTATACTGAACTTCTATATCCTTACGGTACTGTCGGAAGTCAGCACCAGAGCCGTTAAGATCTATACTGCCCTGGGCATCATCGCATCCACTCCCTATATCTATCTCGAGGATATGATAAAGGACGTGGTATTCTCCATAGGCATGCTGGCTCTCTGCTGCGGCCTTTTCAGGGTCATCAGAAATAAGGAGATGAAGAAGACGGACATGGCGGTGATCTTCCTGATCCCCCTGTTTGTGTCCCTGTGCCGCCATATGGGCATCGTCAGTGTTCTCATAACTTTCCTTGCCGCAGGTATCTATTTCCTTAAGACCGGAAAGAAAAAGATATCCCTGGCCTTTGCAGGAGGTATCCTGCTTCATGTGGTCATCTTCTTCCTTATAAACTCTGTCCTTGCAGGCATAATGAAGGTGGATCCAAATCCCGCCTACGTCAAGTACAGCACCCCCATCGCCATGATAGGGGCAGCAGCCGACAGCGGCGTGGAGTTCTCATCTGAGGATATGGCATCCATCGAAAAACTGATGCCTTACGAAAAGTGGGCTGACTGCTATAACAGATACTACTCCGATGATCTGACAAGATCCTGGGGGGATATAGGAGACGACGCCTTTGAGCTTTCAAGGCTCGTGGAGGAGGAGGGATTCGGAAAAGACATCATAAGGATCAACTTCCACCTTGTCACAGAGCATCCCGTCATCTATCTCAGGGCACTCTTTGATATGAACAGCATCATCTGGGAGATGCATCTTCCCTACGAATGCAACAAGATATCCGTGGCGCAGGTCCAGCCAAACGACAGCCATTACCACATGTTCTTTTTCTATCTGACGAGAAAATATACAAAGTTCATGGACGATCTTTCCATTACGAGGGCTCTATTCTACAGGGGCGGAGTCAGTCTCTTCCTCTGTGTGGTCTATGCTGCTGTAATGAAGATGAAGAAAAGGTCAGGCTACCTGATCGTCCTTATCCCTTCTCTTCTGAATACACTCATGCTCTCCATAACGGTACCTGCCCAGGACACAAGATATATCCTTCCCCTGATACTGGTATGTATATTCCTGACTTCCGTTATGTTCAGCGGATCCGGAAACTCCTCCTCATCATGTACTTGACGAGGCCGTTCCTGTTGTCGTCGTCATCCCGGTCTGCTGCCTCTTTCATATAGCCGAACTTATCATGCTTTTCCATGTTGATCTTCTGTGAAAGATCCAGATAGCGTTCTACCTCAGGAGCAGAATCGAGAGGATTCATCGAATCGTACTTGACCTTGGTGACCCTTCTTACGAACCAGCTTACAAATGTCCCGGCTGCTGCTGCCATGAGCAGTGTCAGGTAATAGATGACCATCGTAGCCGCTGAAGCGTCGATAGCGATAGACTTATAGAAGATAAACATGATCAGGGAGAAAACAGCAAGGGCCAGTGCCACCCACTTAACGACTTCAAAGGTGACCAGAAAAGCTCTCTTCACCGGGCTGTAGGGAAGATCTCCCGCAGGCTCTCCCGTCTGTCCGTTTACGACAAAGGTATAGCGGAGTCCCTCGTATTCGTAGCGCAGGAACCACACCGGCAGCAGAGCATAATGCTGCTTATAATCACTTGAATAGGAAAAAGATGTATTGATGTTCACCTTATCATATTCACCGATGGACAGCTTCTTTCCCAGCTGTCTGGCGTGGGCATCCATCCTCGACTGGATACGGTCCGTCATATCAAATGGGGCCTCGTCATATCTCTGGGCATAGAAGCCCTGAAGATAGAGATCGTTATAGGGGATCATCTCCTCATAGTCATAGGGCTCGACTGCCTCCATGAGCAGGTTGCTTATCTTGGAAGATCCATCAAAGGGAACCATCTTGGTAGCGAAATCGATCTGCCTGTCCAGATTGAAGACTGCACAGCCTGACTGGCCGGAACCAGATATCACGGTGTGGCATTTTGCATCGATGAGCCAGAAGGGAACATAAAGCCCGGTGATCTTTCCGAGGCTCTCCTCGTTGATGAAGTTCCTGGGAACATATTTATTCTTTTTGACCCAGTTCCAGAAGATATCGATAGCACCCTTCTTATCGATCTTGAAGGGGATTATATAGTCAGGCCTGAACTCATTGGCCAGTCTCTTTTTTATGATGGCCGGAGATCCGCAGAAGGCACAGAAAGATGCCGCGGTCGTATTGTCGGTGACCACAATGGCACCGCAGGAATCGCAGACATACTCAGTCCTGCTGTCGTTTACATCGGCAGCTTCCGTATCCCTGGTCTTCAGATTACCTGACTGCTCCAGCGTCTCGGGGACAAATACTCCACCGCAGTTACGGCAAGCGAGCATAGTAAGATTGGCGTCGAAATAGATATTCGATGCACAATTAGGGCACTTCGCCTGTGTAGCGACACCTGTTACGGAACCAAAAGGATCTGGTATCTCATTATCTGTTTTTATATCATCCCATATTGCCATATCTGGATTTTAACATGTTACGGGAAGAGTTTAAATATAAATCGTATCTTCCGGGATCAATGTTACAATTTCAGGCAAAAAAAATAAGACTGATGTTTCCATCTGTCTTATCTGGTGACCCGTACGGGAATCGAACCCGTCACTCCGCCGTGAAAGGGCGACGTCTTAACCGCTTGACCAACGGGCCCTAAATATGGTAGCGGCAGCGGGATTCGAACCTGCGACCTGCCGGGTATGAACCGGACGCTCTGGCCAACTGAGCTATGCCGCCATATGTAATGCATTTCTAAGCAATGCCTATCAATTTTAGCAACGGTTACCTCTTCTGTCAAGGAGAAATAAAAACCCCCGGCCTAAAAAAGACCGGGAGTATTATATACCGACAAACTCATTCCGAATGGAATCAGTATATAACCGATATTTTATTACTTGAGCTCAAGCTCAGCGCCGGACTCGGAAAGCTTCTTAACAAGCTC
>CACXGG010000066.1 GCA_902767145.1 Oscillospiraceae bacterium
AGAGAGTCCTTAGACTGCGCTTTCGCACTTGAAGAGCTCTACGATCTCGGTGTTGCAAACATCATCACATTCGATGCACACGACGAGAGAGTTGCCAACGCTATCCCGCTCGCAGGATTCGAGAGCCTCCCTACCACATATCAGATCATCAAGGAGATGTACCGTCAGGTTCCTGACCTCTCGTTCTCTTCCGGTAAGTTCATGATCATCTCACCTGATGAAGGCGGTATCGGAAGAGCTATGTACTTCGCATCCATCCTGGGTGTTCCCCTCGGAACATTCTATAAGAGACGTGACTATACAACAGTCGTCAACGGCAGAAATCCAATCGTTGCCCACGAGTTCCTCGGTGATTCCGTTGAGGGCATGGATATCCTTATCGTAGATGACATGATCTCCTCCGGTGATTCAATGCTCGATATCGCAAGGGAGATGAAGGAAAGGGGCGCAAGAAAGGTATTCTGTGCCGTTACCTTCGGTCTCTTCACTGAGGGTGTTGACAACTTCAACAAGGCTTACGAGGAAGGCGTCTTCGACAAGGTCTTCGCTACGAACCTGATCTACAGGCGTCCTGAGCTCCTGGAGGCTCCCTGGTTCGCAGATGTTAACATGTGCAAGTTCGTCGCACTTCTCATCGATGCCATCAACCACGATGCTTCCCTCTCCAACCTCATCAATCCCACGGAGAAGATCAAGAAGCTCCTCAAGGAAAAGGGCGATCTCGCCTGACACCTTGGGATACATCTCAAAAAAACATAAAGAAAAGGGTGTCCGAAAACACCCTTTCTTTTATGCAAGCATCCCCGACTTATATAGGTAAACACCAAAGACAACTAACACAACAGCAAAACAACAGAGGAACAATCGGAATCCCTCCCGGCCGTCATAGCCTGAGACAAGGATAACGTTGTTTTTCGACGCAAGGGACTGCGCCTGCCGGGTGAAGGTACTGTTGGTCACCACCATAGCCCTGTCGCAACCATAGTATGCCATTCCCCCGACTACCTGCTGGACCGCATTGACTCCAACAGGCTTCGAGTAATACTTGCACTGGACGGCATACTTGTGGATGCTCTTCCGGGCAAGGACATCAACACCGTAGTCACCGCTCTCGCCAGTGACCTTAACGGCAAAAAAGCCTTTCCTCTTAAGATAGGAAGCTACAACCTTCTCGTATCTCTTTCCGTCCATGTTTAGATGATACACCATTAAGTGTCCGATAATTGTCACTTGTTTGTATAAGTAAAAGCTATTATTTAAATATCAGTATGGTAAAATCAAATGGAAATATAAAGGAGTGTTATAAGATGGCACAGCAAAGGAGCGGACAGAGACGCACTACTTCCTCCGGAAACAGGAGCAGGAAGCGTACCGCACAGACAACAAGAAAAAAGGCTGCACCCCAGAGCGATGCAAATGTCATCGCCGATCTTTACAGTGCCTTCAGACAGACAAGAGCCTTCAGGCCTGTTGCCACCATCTTTATCATCACTCTCATCATCCTTCTGGACCTTCTCTTCGCCTGGAACAGCTACGACAGGTTCTTCTTCCTTCTGGGACTTGAGCTCATCATCGTTGCAGGCATCTGGGTCATAGGTCTTCTTCTGAGCATCAGTGCAACTCCTTCCCCGGAGAGAAGTGAGACATAATGGCTCTCGACGGGATAACTTCAGAGATCATCACCTACGAACTTAACAGGGATCTTAAAGGCGCGAGGATCGACAAGATCTTCCAGCCCGACAAGTATACCGTTATACTTCATATCAGGACTTCTTCCGGTGTTAAGAAGCTCCTTATCTCCATCAATCCCTCAGCACCCAGGATAAATATCACGGAGTCCACCAGGGAGAATCCCATGATGCCTCCCTCCTTCTGCATGCTCTTAAGAAAGTATCTTTCAGGAGCAAGGATCGAATCCATCACAAATCCCGGATATGAGAGGATCATCGAGATCAACGTTACCAACACCGACGAACTCCACGATACTAACAGTCTGAGGCTCGTAGCTGAGCTCATGGGCCGCTACAGTAACCTCATCCTTATAAACAGGTCGGGAAAGATCCTGGACAGTGCCGTCCATGTCGACTATTCCGTCAGCAGGGTCCGCGAAGTAATGCCTGCCAGGATCTACGAATATCCCCCTTCCCAGGATAAGATGACCATTGAGGAAGCTGCTCTGAAGATCGAGTCCGGCAAGCTTCCCATCCTTGAGACAGAGATGGGCCGCCCTGTGGAAAAGGCTATCCTCAATTCCATAAAGGGCATGTCCCCCACTCTTTCCAGGCAGATCTGCACCAAGGCGGATATCGAGGACCGTCTTCCCGTCTCGGGATTAAGTGACATGGACCTTGAGAGCCTCAAAAAAGAGATAAATGACATCGCTGTACAGATAAGGGATCATTCCTACACACCTTGTGCCTATTTTACAGGCGAAGGTTATGCTGCCGACTGGTCTCCCTTCAGGTTTACAGGCTTTGACAGGACCGTTAGAGCTGACGATGTCTCCAGGGCCATAGATCTTTACTATGAGCAGAAAGACAGGTTTATCGACCTGGACAACAAGAAGCGAAGGCTCCTGAGCATCATTGACTCTGCCCTGAACCACCTTACAAAGAGAGCAGAGATACACAGGCAGGACTGCGAGGAAGGCAAAAAGGCCGATATCTTCAAGCACGATGCCGACCTTATCCTCAGTAACAGCTATAAGGTCACAGGTAAGGCAGACAGCATAACCTGCACTGACTATTACAGTGATCCCCCGGCGGAAGTAACCATCAGGCTGGATCCCACCCTGAACGCATCCGACAATGCCCAGGAATACTATAAGAAGTTTCATAAGGCAAAGCGAAAAGCAGAGCTTTCGGAAGCGTATCTTAATGACGACCTCATTGCCATAGAATACTTCAGGTCCATAAAGACTGCGGCTGTATCCGCAAAATGCGAAGATGATATAAGGGCCATCGCCCAGGAGATCAACAGCCTGAGCAAGCCCAGGAGCGAAAAGAAAACAGAAAATATCAATCCCAACACTACCGTGGGTAAGTCTAAATCCGGAAACAAGTCCTCCAGGGCCATGCGCGAGGCAGCCAAGCGTGCCAACGAAAAGAAGAATACAAAGAAGCGCCAGGAGAAGCCCCTTCCCCTGAGAAGATACACGACTTCAGACGGATATGAGATCCTCTGCGGAAGAAACAACATCCAGAATGACGATCTCACCTTCCATACGGCAGATAAGGACGACTGGTGGTTCCATATCAAGGGCATGCCCGGAACCCACGTTATCCTGAGATCTAAAAAAGGCGAAGACATCCCCAGCGACAATGCCGTAATAGAAGCTGCGCAGACAGCCGCCTTCTTCTCAAAGGGCATGATCCTGGAAGAGCATAATGCCATTGAAGGAAGTAAGCCCGGACAGATCAAGGCAGAGATAGACTACTGTAAGGTATCCCACGTTAAAAAGCTCCCCGGGGGAAAACCGGGAATGGTTACCTACGAAGGCTACTACTCCATCGTAGTAACAGCAAAGGAACCCGAGATCAATAATGACCTCTGATACAAACACAAGAGCCGCGGAAGACCGCGGCTCTTGTGCGAAAGGAGGTACATGACACATAAGTATTTTTCTTATCTTCTGACCTCATTATAAAGGACATGATGTCCCATTATTCTCCCTAAATATCATTAGTCCTCAGCATCAAATTCACAGATATAACCTAAGACTGATGAGTACGAAGGATCCGTATTAAGATCATAAGGTCCTTCAAAGAGATATACGAAGTCCTCATCCTCGTAGTACTTAAGGATACCGCAGTTATGGTTCATACCATCGAAATAAGGTGCGGAGAAGGATTCCAGATCATAGTCAGGTGCCTTATAACTGGTGAATGAATAATCCATATAAAGTCCGAATTCCGAGGAACTGTCTGTTGGTGAAGTCATATCGGGATAATAGAATGCTGCAGGATAGAATACATCTCCCACATACTGGGAAGCAAGATATCCTGTATAGAAGAAATAGTCCCCCATTCCCTGCTCTTCAATAAGATCGGCAACGGCCTGAGCCTCGAGATCATTTGATATGACCACAAGATATCCGCCTCTGTCCTCGCATTCCTGCTGAGCCTGCTGATAAGTCACATTTCCTTCGATGAGCTCATACTCATGGTCGTAAGAATCGTAGTGGCCTGTCTCCAGAACATCTAAAAACTCGCCGAGAGCGAACCAGCAGGTCGGTCTGATACCCTGTTCCAGATCAAAGATGGAATTAATGCTATCGTAGAATTCCTCTTCTGATACTTCAACGCCGCCCCACTCATAGGCATAGATCATCTCATATTCTTCGATATCGGGATCCTCTGCCTGCTCATTCATGGCTTCACTATCGAGATAATATTCGCCACCGGCCACGTAGTTAAAGGAACCGCCCTCCAAAGATGTGATAAGCACGGGATACCAGTCCATATGGCCTGTGTTGGAATAAAGAAGCCCTGATCCCGGGATATACATGGTTCCGATCCTGGAAAGCCAGAGTTCCTCAACTTCACCGTCATGATAGGTACAGACGATCTCACCGCTGGCTTCTATATTTGTGTTTATAAAGAGCTCCGGGATGTCATCATCATCAAGATAGATGAGGGTGTACTGGAAAGTATCGGTATAATCACCGTTTATCTCTCCAAAATCGCTGGTATCGTCCTCAATATAGTCGATATATGCCTGGCACCATTCTTCCCCGGGCTCGATGCCCCAGAGAGTGTCACCTGTTTCGATATCATAAGAAGGAGCTTCTGTCTCTTCAGAAGGTTCCGTTTCAATGACCGTCTCTTCTGTCACTTCAGAAGTCGTTTCTACGGTAGTCTCTTCAGTCTCCTCTTCTTCCTCTTCGTCTTCCTCTTCTTCCTCTTCTTCCTCTTCATCATCAGCCTTGAGCTTCAGGTCCATATCACAGGCAGCAAAGGAGAAGACAAATGATGATACAAGGGTCAGAGCAAGGAGCTTCCTTATCAGATCCCTTTTCATATATACCTCTTATAACTTAATGATCTCGGGAGCAGCTGTGAAAGAAGCGATAACAGCTGTTGCATCCTTAAAATAGAATACTTCGGTATTTCCGTCATCCTCGTTATACATGGCACGGAGATCGGGATAAGCATTGAGCATGGACTCACGTGCTTCCCTTCTGTCGTCCTCAACGAGCTCACCGGAGATACGGATCCACTTACCATCCTTAAAAGCACAGATCTCTGCCTTGGGATTGGCGTGAAGCTGCTTGGAAACGTCCTTTACTTTTCCTGTCTGGATATATACCTTACCCTCAAATACATTTACAGTACCAAAAGGCCTTACCCTGGGCTGGTCACCATCTACGGTAGCAAGATAATAGACCTCTGCTGACTTAAGAAATTCAACTACTCTATCCATAAAGACACCTCCATGAAAATATATAGATTTATTTTAACAAAAGAGGTGTGATTACAAAATAAACTCTGCTACATCTTTCAGGGAGTCCAGGATGACAGCTGCCTTTTTTTTCATCTCCTCATCAGGCGGGAGCATATCAGGCACCATTATTGGGATAAACTTTCCCTCATAAGCAGCCCTGATACCGTTATAGGAATCTTCTATTACATATGTCTTTTCGGGCACCATACCAAGTTCCTCTGCAGCGATAAGAAATATCTCAGGATCAGGCTTACTGTTAGTTACCCTGTCGCCGCCGACTATCGCATCAAAATAGGAAAGAAGGCCTGCTTCCTCTATCTCTCTTGTTACCGTAGGCGTGGATGTGGAGGATGCGATGGCAGTCTTAAATCCATTCTTTTTGAGTTCTATCAGTAGTTCCTCGATATAAGGTTTTCGGGGAAGCCTTCCCCCTCCGTATCTTTTATGGAATTCCTCCCTCATCTCCTGCTTTATGCTGTCGTAGGGAAAGTCCTGACCGTAGTACTCAAGAAATATCTTTTTAGTGGCTTCCGCATTGATGCCCAAAAGCCTGTGGTAGATCTTATCGAGATCTCTTATATCATGCTTTTTCGCGATATACATCCATACTTCAAGGCAGCAGGTCTCCGAGTCAAAGATGACTCCGTCCATATCAAAGATGACTGCTTTAATATCCTTTTCCATCTGAACCTTACTGCTCAAAGCTCTTAAGGATCTTTTCCTTAAAATCCGACTCCTCCAGAGAGAAGATGCAGCCGCAGTATTTCTGCCTGTATAGGCCAATGTCCCTGGCCATGTTCTGGCCTTTACGGAAACCTTCCCTGAAGTCGTGATATTCAAAATCAATGTGATACTTTTCGGCCTTAGCCTTACCGGCGCCGATGATGGCCTCATGGTTCTGGTAAGGGCTTACCAGGAGCGTGGTGGAAAAAGCATCATATCCGTTTTCGCTGGCATATCTGGCAGCTTCGTCAAGTCTTACGTCATAGCACATAAGGCATCTGCTCTTGAATTCCTTCAGGTACTCTTCACTCTTCCAGTACTCTTCCCTGCAGTCACCCTCGGCAATGAGCTTTACATTATAATGGTCTGCTGCCTTGTGAAGGTTCTCCAGGCGTCTGTCCCACTCAAACTGCGGGTGGATATTGGGATTGAACCAGAAAAGATCCAGCTCCCTTCCGCTTTCCAGAAGAAAGTCCACGGGGTACATGGAACAGGGACCGCAGCAGGCGTGAAGCAGCAGCATTACTGACCTTCCTCCGTAAGTAGCGAATCGATGCTTATATTATCCATAGCAGCCTTATTCCTGGTGTAGAAAGACGGGGGAACAGTAAGTCCAAGATGTTCGAAGGACCTCTGTGTGAGGACTCTTCCCCTGGGAGTCTTGGCCAGGAATCCGTTCTGCAGAAGGAATGGCTCGTAGACATCCTCGATGGTTACGGGATCTTCACCTGTTATGGCAGCCAGGGTCTCTAATCCGACAGGACCGCCCTTAAAGATATCGGCTATGGCCATGAGGATCCTTCTGTCCACGGAATCAAGTCCGATCTCATCAATATCAAGTGCCTTAAGGCCGAAGTCTGCTACTTCCTTATCGATGATATCCTTGTCGAGATGAGCGGCATAATCCCTCATCCTCTTAAGGAGCCTGATGGCGATCCTGGGCGTCCCCCTCGATCTGCAGGCAATATCCTTAAGTCCTTCCTCGTCTGCCCGGATACCAAGAAGATCAGCATCCCTCTTAAGGATCTGCATCAGGTCTTCGGGCTCATAGAGCTCAAGGCGGTGGATCATTCCGAACCTGTCCCTTAAAGGCGCTGAGAGCATACCTGCTCTGGTGGTGGCACCTACTAATGTGAAGTGGGGCAGATCGAGCCTTACGGATCTGGCTGAAGGGCCTTTACCGATCATGAGGTCGAGGCAGTAATCCTCCATGGCTGGATAGAGAACTTCCTCTACGCTCTTATTTAATCTGTGGATCTCATCGATGAACAGGACTTCGTTCTCGTTCAGGTTTGTAAGGATGGCAGCAAGATCTCCGGCCTTCTCTATGGAAGGACCTGTGGTAATATGCATGCCTACTCCCATCTCAGAAGCGATGATACCGGCAAGGGTAGTCTTTCCAAGGCCCGGAGGGCCATAAAGGAGAACATGGTCTAATGCCTCTTCTCTCTTCTTTGCGCCGTCGATAAAGATCTTAAGGTTCTCCTTGACCTTTGTCTGACCGCTGTATTCTTCGAAGGTAATGGGCCTTAAGCTCTTCTCATCCCTGTCGTCGAACTGTTTCTGGCGTCCTATTATCCTCTCTTCATCTTCGTAATCGAACATCTTTTACCTCGCAAGGCTCCTTAAAGCTTTTCTTATAAGATCCTGAAGACTGATATCATCCTCATATGCGGCATTTACTGCAGTTGCAGCATCAGCCTCCTTATAACCGAGAACTGTCAGTGCTTCAACGGCATCTGCGGCAACTCCCGAAGTAACGGGAGAGGCAGCCTTACCTGCTGAAGATACATTCTTGAGCTTATCCTTAAGTTCCAGAACGATCCTCTCTGCGCCCTTCTTACCTAATCCCTTGACACCTGTCAGAGCCTGGATATCTCCGCTCAGGACTGCAAGGGCAAGCCTGTCAGGCTCGATCTGTGCACAGATGGACTGGGCCACCTTGGGACCTACTCCCTTGACGTTGTCGATAAGAAGAAGGAACATATCCTTCTGCTCAGGTCCTGAAAAGCCGTAAAGGGAGATATCATCCTCCTTAACGCTCTGATAGAGCCAGATCGTTGTCTTCTCTCCTTCGTGTCCCAGCTTCGATGAGATGGCGAAGGGGCACTTGATCTCATAACCAATGTCATTATTTTCGATAACGACGATATCGTCTGTTCTCTTTATAAGTATGCCCTTTATATAAGAATACATATTTCCTCCGGTTTACATATATCCGTTGCGCTTGCTGTAGCCGTATCTTCCGTACTGATATCCGGAAACGGCCTTGCCTGCGAAGTCTGTGCCCGTATGGGCAAGACAGATGGCGATGGCAAGAGCATCCGTAACATCATCGGGCTTAGGCATCTCCTTGAGCCCTAATAATGATTTTACCATTTGTGATACCTGATTCTTATCAGCTTTTCCATAGCCTGTGACAGCCAGCTTGACCTGACCGGGCGTAAATTCATATACAGGGATATTGAGCCTGGCAGCTTCCACCAGGACGACTCCCCTGGCCTGTGCAGTTCCGATGGCAGTAGTCTTGTTATGCATAAGAAAGAGTTCCTCCACCGACATATAATCAGGCTTATATGTCTCAAGGATCCCCCTGATCTGCTGATTTATGGTAAGAAGCCTGTCCGGAAACTCCACTCCCGCCTTGGTAGTGATGGCACCGTAATCGATGCACTTCAGCCTGCTTCCGGTCTTGGAGATTATCCCGTATCCGGTGATAGCATATCCCGGATCTATCCCGATATAAGTTTTGGTAACGGGCTCAGCCATCTTTACCTCTCTTCATAAGTGAACATTTGTTTGTAGTATATATATATTATTCTATTATGTCAATTACAGCCTTACGGGGTTCGGGCTTCTCTTTGGAATAGCTGTAAGCGCTCTGGACCAGCTCCATGATGTCGTAGAGCTTATCGTCCTCCTCCTGCCTGTTCTCGCCTCTGCAGAGGGAACATATGACATCTCCCTTCCTGACCCTGTCTCCAACCTTCACATAGAAACAGATGCCGGCACCGTAATCGATCTCATCAGTCTTCTGAAGCCTTCCGGCACCGAGAAGGACTGAAGCATGACCGATGGTATCCGCCTGGATCCCGGAGATATATCCGTCTTCCTCTGCGTGGATACGGAGTTCCTCAAAGGGCTTTTCCTTATAGACCGGCATACCATTCTCCATAACATGTCCGCCCTGGGAAAGTATGAGTTCATAATACTTGGAAAGAGCCGAATTATCAGAGAGCCTTTTCTTACATTCCTCCACGAGTGCCTCGTGATCCATCCCCTCATTCTTTCCTGCAAGGGTGATCATCTTAGCGGCGATATTACAGACTGTCTCCACCACATCAGGTGCGCCCTTGCCACGGAGGGTATCGAAGACTTCCATCATCTCCAGTGTGTTTCCGCAGGTCCTGCCCAGAGGCTGGTCCATATCCGTAATAAGAGCCACCGTCTTC
>CACXGG010000067.1 GCA_902767145.1 Oscillospiraceae bacterium
CCGGGAAGTCTTCTCATTATCCGCAGGGATGAGGATCCGGGTCACTCCCGTTTCTTTTGCACGAAAAAGCACATCTTCCGGGGAGATACCTTCTTCTTTGTATCTCCCGTCGTAAAGATGTGCATGTGTATCGAATATATTCATGGATCAAGAGATATCGGCACCGGGCTTTATGTCGTCACCAAGCTCGATGACGCGGAACTTGTCACCGTCCCTTACAGACATGATCATGCCGTTGCTCTCAAGGCCCATCATCTTCCTGGGCTCAAGGTTTACGATCATGGCAAGGGTCTTGCCGATGAGATCCTCAGGCTCATAATACTTGGCGATACCGGAAAGCACCTGTCTCTCGCCGAAGCCGTCGTCAACCTTGAACAGCAGGAGCTTGTCTGACTTCTTCACCTTCTCGCAGGAAAGGACCTTAACAGCTCTCAGATCAAGGGCAGCAAAGTTGTCGAACTTTGTAAGCTCCTTCAAGGGCTCCTCGGGAAGCTCCCTTGCGGGCTTGTTGAGAGCCTCGAGTTCAGCCAGCTCCTTCTCGATATCGATCCTGGGGAAGAGCACTCTTCCCTTCTGTACAGTTACGTCAGCAGCAAGAGCATGTCTCTTCGATGCTGCATCCCATGTGGTATTTGTCTCGTCTGCACCGATCTGCTCGAAGATCTCGGGGCAGATATGGGGCATAACTGGAGAAAGAAGGATAGAACACCTTCTGACCGTATCAAGGAGATTATAAAGGACTGCGGCAAGTCTGGGCTTATTGGCCTCATCCTTGGCAAGTACCCAGGGCTCATTCTCATCGATGTATTTATTAGCTCTTGCGATGACGGTGAAGATCCTGGCAAGGGCATCGGAGATATGGAGTGTTCCAAAGTTATCTGATACGTAATCAGGGAGCTCGTCCGTCATCCTGAGAAGATCCTCATCTGAATCGTTGAATTCCTTCTCTGCAGGAAGCGTACCGCCAAAATACTTGACAGCCATGGCAACTGTTCTGGAAACGAGGTTTCCGAGATCGTTGGCAAGATCAGAATTGATCCTGTTGAACATCATCTCATTTGAATAGGGAGCGTCAGCGCCGAAGGGCATCTCGCGGAGGAGATGATATCTCAGGGCATCAACGCCGTATCTCTCACAGAGTACGAAGGGATCGATGACATTTCCCACGGACTTACTCATCTTGCCGCCGGCAGCACCAAAGGTGATCCAGCCGTGGCCGTATACCTTCTTAGGAAGGGGCTCTCCCAGAGCCATGAGGATGGCAGGCCATATAAGTGTATGGAACCTGATGATCTCCTTGGCCATGACGTGCATATCTGCAGGCCAGTACTTCTCATAGTCGTCGTACTTATCGTTCATGTAGCCAAGGGCAGTGATATAGTTGGAAAGCGCATCGATCCATACATATACGATGTGCCCCTCGTCGAAGTCCACGGGGATACCCCATGTAAAGCTCGTTCTCGATACACAGAGATCCTGAAGACCGGGTTCGATGAAGTTGTTGATCATCTCGTTTACCCTGGACTTGGGATTCAGGAAATCCTTCTCCTCATCAAGGAGCAGCTCCTTGAGCTTGGGAGCGAACTGGGACAGCTTGAAGAAATAAGCCTCCTCAGATGCGTCAGTTACTTCACGTCCGCAGTCGGGGCACTTTCCGTCCACCAGCTGGCTCTCTGTCCAGAAGGACTCACAGGGTGTGCAGTACTTTCCCTTGTATTCGCTCTTGTAGATATAGCCTGTATCGTAGAGCTTCCTGAAGATCTTCTGTACAGACTCGATATGGTAATCATCAGTTGTCCTGATGTAACGGTCATAAGTGATGCCAAGGGTTCCCCAGAGCTTCTTGAAGTTCTCGACGATCTCGTCGACATAAGCCTTGGGTGTAACGCCTGCCTCGGCAGCCTTCTTCTCTATCTTCTGTCCGTGCTCATCAGTACCTGTGAGAAACATTACATCAAAGCCCTGCATTCGCTTCATCCTGGCAACGACATCGCAGGCAAGGGTCGTATAGCAGTGACCGATGTGCGGGTCGCCCGAAGGATAGTAGATGGGCGTGGTGATGTAAAAGGGCTTCTTCTCAGACATAGTGAGCCTCCTTATAGATAGTTTTCGATAACCTGTTAATTATAATTATTTATCCGGGGAAATTCAAGAAAAGTACTGATTCCAGAAAGCGAAAACGGACATGGGCTTACCGAAGTAATAACCCTGGAAGATATCAGCGCCCATATCCTTTATGGCATTAGCCTGTGACTCGGTCTCTATTCCCTCTACTACAACGCCGATACCGATGGAGTGGGCCAGCTCTGTCATAGCGGAGATGAATGCCCTGTTGAACTCGACGGTCTCCATATCGTCCACGAAGGTCTTGTCGATCTTGATCTCGCTTACGGGAAGCTCCTTCAGGTAGTTGAAGGAGGAATAACCTGAACCGAAGTCGTCAAGGGCAGTCCTTATCTTGTTATTGCTGAGGTCGAAAAGGTTCTTTCTGCAGAGAGCCATATTCTTCATGAAGGATGTCTCGGTAAGCTCGATAAGGATATTTCCGGGAGAAAGGTTATATCTGTCGATAACGCTCATTACCTCCTGGGCAAAGTCCTTCTTGATGAGATCATCAGCTGTGGCATTGACATGGATATAGAAATCCTTAGGAGCACCCTTGGAGATCCACTTGGCACACTGCTTTGCAGCCTCGTTCAGGATCCAGGAACCTACAGGACCCATCTGGTCAGCCGTCTCAAGGGCAGCTACGACCCTCTCGGGATTTGCGAGCTCGCCGCCGGGAGTCTGCCAGCGCAGGAGCGCCTCGGCACCCACCAGTTCACCGGTCTTCGCATCGAAAAGAGGCTGGTAGTAGAGCTGGAAGCTCGCCATGTTATTCCTGATACACTGGGAGATCTGCACCTCAAAGTCAACCCTCTCCTTCAGCTCGTGCATATCCACGGGCGAGAAGATGGAGAACTTGAGCTTCTTGTCCTGCTTAACCTTGTGAAGAGCGA
>CACXGG010000068.1 GCA_902767145.1 Oscillospiraceae bacterium
ATCTGACTCATCCTCCACTTCAAGAGATTCAGTAATTACTGTCTCTTCCTGTCCTGAAGCCTCATCATCAGCATAGAGATCTACTCCATAGGAAAAGAGTATGGATGCCTACAGCAGAATACTTGTTACTCTTCTAAGCCTCGAATGCAGAAGCCCCTCCATTTTTAGCGAACTAGGCTTATTCTATTTATATTCGATCAAAAAAGATGCTTTTTTCGTAAATTGTATCCTGGATTACGCAAACTGCATCTTTTACCAGATATTCTCGTAGTCGTAATTGTAGTCATAGTAGGAGGCGTAGTCCTGAAGCTCCCACTGTCTGTCGTAGTAGGCCTGCTCCATCATCTCCAGCATCTGCTGCTGTATATCGCCGTCGAAATCTGACACGGATGTGGTCTCAATGGGCTGGGCACCCGTGACATCAGATGTCTCACCTGACTGCTCAGTAGACCCGGTCTGTCCCGTCTGCTGGGTCTGGCCTGTCTGCTGGGTAGGATCGCCGGTACCTGTCTGGTTGGAAGTTCCTGTCTGATCGGTACCGTCAGAGCCGTCGGAACCATCAGATCCATCAGATCCATCAGATCCGTCAGAACCGTCTGATCCGTCAGAACTATCTGAAGAGTCAGTGGACTGGTCGCTGCTCTCGGAAGGCTCGTTCTCCTCCTTGATCTGCTCCAGCTCCTCGATCATAGCTTCGATATCATCCTTGAGCTTCTCTGCCTTCTTGCTGTGGCCGTCGCCGTCCTCTGTAGCACATCCTTCCTCAAGGAGTACATCCCTGGCGGCGTACAGGATCTCAAGGGACCTGTCGATATTCTCAGGCTCCTTAAAGTCGTCACCCAGGGTCTGGATCATGGCAAGGGCAAGGTTTACCCTGATAAGGCACTCTCTCTTGAGGGGGATATCCTGATACTCAAGAGCTGCTTCATACTCTTCTATAGCCTCGTCGTAAAGGCTGTTCCTGTAATAGATATTACCGTTGTTGTAGTGCGCAATATAGGGCTCCAGGCAGTTGGCCGAGAGAAGAAGGTTTTCGTTTATTGTGTAGTCGCCGTCCCTGTAATGGTCGAGAACATATTCGTTGTAGAAATAGTTGACCACCTGCTTGGCGCAGACGATTATCACGAGGATATAGACAACGATAAGAAGCCTCTTTTTCATCTTTCCCTCCCCATCTTTGTCCTGAGCACTACGAAATCGTAGGCAAGGAATACGCCGAGAGCGATGGCAAAGATCCAGTATGTCTCTGCAAATCCCTTTCTGTCTTCCACGCTCTTGGTAAACTGTCCTGTTTCTATGTTATCCATGACATCCGCCGCAACAGTCCTTGCATTGGAAGGCTTTGTCATATGGTAGTAGTTAAGTCCCAGATCCGCTGCGATATCTTCCAGGTTACCCTCGTCGATCTTGGATACTGCGGTGACACTGTTAAAATTGCTGTCGTAGTAAGTCAGATATGATGTATCATCCCATGTGGCAATATCTCTTACCTTCATCTTACCGCCGGTTCTGGTTCCGTATCCGAGTACGGCACCTGTATCTATGTAGTCGGCCACCCTCTCAAAGGACTTGAGCTTGCTGCCGTCGGTGATCTCACCATCACTGATGAAAAAGACTACAACGATCCTGGGATCCTCTTCCACATCGATCTCTTCCTCATCGTCTTCGTCGTCATCTGATTTATACAGGGGCTTCAGCACCTGATTGAGTGCATCATATCCTGTGTTAAGGGATGTTCCGTTACCTGTTGTCTTGGCCTGTCCGTCAAGGGCCTCTATGGCCTGGGTAGCGATATCCTGTTCGTAGGTAAAGGGAACGAGGTAGTTTACTTCCGTGGTAAAAGTAGCGACACCATAACGTGCGCCTTCAAATTCACCCATTATGTATTCCACGTCTTCCTTTACGCCGTCGATCCTTCTGTCGTCTCCGTTATAGTCCTCGGCCAGCATACTGATGGTATTGTCGATGACAAAGAGCACATCGATATTTGTGTTGACCACATTGACCTTATCGGTGGGAACAAGGATCCTTAAGTTGATGGCAAAGAGCAGGAGTACGATTATTATCTGTCTTATATAGTTCCATACGCCCTTCCTCTTGAGGACAAGAAGGATGATGCATATGACTGCCATTACGGGTATGGGGAGGATAGGATCTATTTTCACAACCTTAACCTCCTTGCTGCTACAAAGTAGACTACCGAGCAGATGGTCAGTGCAATGACAGCCACCTCAGGAAGATCCACCTGTGATGTATATGTGGTATAGGAGACGGAAACGTCAGTCTCCTTTACTTTATCCAGCATGTCGTCGATGGCATGGGCGTTTCTCGTATTGAAATAATCTCCTCCCGTACTCTGTACAGCCGCCTTGAACTCAGCCTCGTTTACTACAAAGTCGGGAGCCAGGGCAAAGACCTTAACGCCTCTGAAAGTACAGAGATCACATGCCTCAGGGACAGTAACGACAGGCTCGCCCAGAAGATCGTTATCTGTTACGAAAACTATGAGCCTGGATCTGTCGGGATTCTCGTCAAGGTCAGGGAAACTGTAAAGGCAGGCAGCAAGTCCGTCTCCGATGATGGAGCTTCCTCTGTTACCGCCGCAGGTTCCTGCAAATCTGTAGCCGTAATCCTCCTCATCGCCTGAAGCAGAGGAGTAATAGCCATAGTAGCCGGCAGAGATGGAACTCTCCAGCTTATCTATCATCTTAAGTACATAGTCGTAGTCGTCAGTAAGTGGAACGGTGGTAACTGAAGTGGAGTTGAAGATGGAGATACCGAATCTCTCACCCTTCAGCCCGGAAACGAATTCCTTCAGCTCTTCGCAAAGGTCGATACTTACCTCATCCAGGGATGTGGAGATATCAAGACAGATGAAGATATCCCTGTTGTGGGTCTCCCTGGTGATGGTCCTGACCTCTGTAGGTTTTGCGGAAAGGTAGACCGACAGAAGGATACTGGCGATAAGAGATACCACAAGGATGACCTTAAGGAATCCGTACTCGATCATAAGGAGCTTATAGTGAGGGATCTCCTTAACAAGATCCGTATTGGCTGCCTTCTTTCCGCCCTTATACTTCCTGATCCTCCTGATGGTAAATACGAACAGGATGGCAGTTACGGCAATACCTATGTAGATGATATAAGGATATGTCAGTTCCATTCTCTTATCACCGTCCTTGCGTCGCCAAAGGCTTTCATCATATCGACATTTCCGGAATCATATGCGAACTCCGGTCTGTAGAAGTCTTTTATAAGTTCATAAAGGCTGGGCATCTGAAGCTTCTCGATCTCACTCAAAGTAAGATTCTGGGTATTGCTGCCCGTCAGTTCATTAACGAAATTACGGACTGTGGTACTGAGCCTTATGTAGGATTCCCTGTTGTCGATCTTCTCGTATGCCCTGTCGTTCTGGATATCATCGATCATCCTGAGATACCTGGCCTTGATAGAGGCAGGATCTTGAGGCTTGTACTTGACCTTCTTGACCTTCTCCTTCTTCTTGAACTCAGGAAGCTTAACACCCTTGAGCCTCATGATGATGAGGATAACTGCAGGCAGCAGAACAGCGGCGATAAGGAGTATCGTCAGTAAAAGGCTGTATGAGAAAGGATGCTGCAGACTAACGGATGTTGGCATTTTTGTGTTTTTCCAGTAATTCTATGAGTTTTTCTGTGATCTGGCTCCTGTCGTCGATATCATTGCTCATGATACCGTACCTGACCAGCTTCTTATAGTTCTCTTCCCTTATGTTCTTCTTCTTTTCCTTCTCCAGTTTGGCAAGGCGCTTACTCCTGGTGACGAACTCGGGTATGTAATGATCAGTATCAAGATCAAAGGTCTTCACTTTCCTGTCAGTAACATCTGCATCACCTATGTTGATAAAAAGGATATCATGCCTGCAGATCAGCTTCTTGAGGATAGCTTCGTCTACATTGTGGGCACCCTTCAGATCAGTTATTACAAAGATGATCATCTTTCTCCTGAAGTTGTTCAGGATAAACTCGAATGACTTCTGGATATCAGAGCTCTTTCCCGATGCGCCGTCCTTGTCATAATCCGCCAGGATCTTCTCGATGTTGAAAAGTCCCGTCTTAAATGGATTGAACTGGACAAGTCCGTCCTTGGTGAAGATGGATCCCACCTTATCGCCGTTCTTATAGGCGAGGTAGGCAATGGTGCCTGCCGTATAGAGAGCTATCTCCTTCTTGTTGTCTCCTGTGACAGTATCTCCCGACATCTTGGCGCCGGAATCCATAAGAAGGAGTATGTTGTGTTTTTTGTCCGCAACATATCTCTTTACAAGAAGGCTCCTGGATCTTGATGAGGCCTTCCAGTCAACATCTCTGATGCTGTCTCCGGGAACATATTCGCGGAGATCCTCGAAGTTCATACTTCTTCCCATGAAGACCGATACATAAGTTCCGTCAAGGATACTGCTGGTCTTCTTTGTGGCGAAGATGCTGACGTTGGCTTTGATCTTTGTGATGTATTCAGACATCATGGAGTAGGCGTAGCTCCTATGATAGCATCGATGATCTGATCCTCATCCACCTTATCTGCAACAGCAGCGAAGTTGAGGGAGATCCTGTGACGTAATACTCCGTGTACCTGTGCCTTGACGTCGTCAGGTGTTACATAGTCCCTACCGTTGAGAAGGGCAACAGCCTTAGAAACCTCCATAAGGCAGATACCGCCTCTGATACTTGCACCGAGGTTTACATACTGGGCAAGATCCTTGAAGATATGCTGTTCAGGATGTCTGGAAGCATTTACGATATCGATAATATACTTCTTAACTGAATCATCTATATAGACTCTCTTAACAGTCTTCTGGAGATAATCAACATCCTCCAGGGTAGCGACTGCGACATTGGATGAGAATACATCCTTCTCGATCCTGTTGAGGATGGTCATCTCCTCCTCAGGTGTGGGATAGTCGAGCTTAGCTTTCATGAAGAATCTGTCGAGCTGGGCTTCGGAAAGAAGATAAGTACCCTCCTGCTCGATGGGATTCTGTGTGGCGATTACCATGAAGATATCGGGAACAGGATAGTTCTCACCGCCGATGGTGGTCTGATGCTCCTGCATGACCTCCAGCATGGCTGACTGAGTCTTGGCACTGGATCTGTTGATCTCATCCAGAAGAACGAAGTTGGCATGAACAGGACCAAGCTTCGTCTCGAAGACATTATTCTGATAATTGAAGATCTGGGTACCGATGATATCACTGGGCAGAAGGTCGGGTGTGCACTGGATCCTCGAGAACCTGCCGTTGACAGCCTCAGTCATAGTCTTGGCTGCTGTAGTCTTGGCAAGACCCGGAACAGACTCGATAAGTACGTGTCCGTTTACGATCATGGAGATGAGGAGCGTTGTTCCAAGCTCTCTCTGACCTACCATCTTGCTGTAGTAGTAATCGTTGATCTTTCCTGTGATCGAAAGGGCTCTCTCGATCTCGGCCTGAGAAATAACGGTGTAGTTTTCCATAATTTTTCCTCTTCCCTTAAAAATTCATACCAAAGTATTCTACCACTTATTAGGATAAATTGATAACTTTTCTTTTTCTAAGGAAAAATGTATGAAATACGGGATGTCAGTTTTTCTTCTTCAGAGCCTCTCTTACCCTGCCGGAAGGATCCTTTATCAGGAGCCTTACCACCCAGACTATGAGGGCAAGGGCCAGTACGGAAAGTCCGAGGAAGGCATCATTTGTCATATCAGATATCTCAGGGGCAAAATAATCTGCCTTCAGTTCAGCGAATTCAAAGATGGCATCTGTAAGCCACATGAGGGATGCACCCCAGAGCATGAGGACAAGAGATCCAAGAAGGAGTTCGTTGTTTCTGTCCCTGTACCATTTAGCCGTAACGATCACTGCTGCAAATACCGTAATCAGAAGATGCATCTCATCAGCCTCCCATGTCTTTATGCGCTTATTATACAATAGAGCTGTCCGGATGATAAATCGATATTCATCTATATATGTTTTTGCCGGCTTTTTGTGCCGCGAGACCCGCCCGAAAACACATATAAACACCCATCTATATAATATATTACGCGCGAAAAAATATATTTACAGAGAGAACCTCCCGCATTAAAATGTATGTGCAGGAACATGAATATCAACCGCAGAGAGGTTTGTTAATATATGGACATCTTTTCATTTGTCACGTTGTTCGGCGGACTTGCATTCTTCCTTTACGGAATGAATGTATTATCTGAATCATTGAAGAAGACAGCCGGCGGCAAGCTGGAGAAGCTTCTCCGCAAGGCTACTGATAATCCCTTTAAAGGTCTGGCCATAGGCGCAGTCATCACCATTGCCATCCAGTCATCATCTGCCATGACCGTCATGCTGGTGGGTTTTGTTAACTCCGGTATCATGGAGCTCTCCCAGACGGTAGGAGTTATCTTCGGATCTGACGTGGGTACGACACTTACCGCATGGATCCTCTCCCTTTCCGGAATCGACAGCAAGGACAATTTCTTCCTCAGGCTCTTACAACCCACATGCTTTGCACTTATCTTCGCACTCATAGGAATAATCCTCTTCATGACGTCAAAACGTCAGAACAGGAAGGATATAGGAACCATGCTCATCGGCTTCGCCATCCTTATGCAGGGTATGACCATGATGTCCAGTTCCATGGCGCCTCTCAAAGAAATGGATGGGTTCACAAGGATACTTACAGCTTTCAATAATCCCTTCCTCGGAGTCCTTGCCGGCGCACTCATCACGGGTATCATCCAGAGTTCGGCTGCAGCCATCGGTATCCTGCAGTCCCTCTCCCTTACAGGGAGCCTTACAGTTGCCATGGCCATCCCCATCGTCATCGGTGCCAATATCGGAACATGTATGACCGCTGTTCTCTCTTCCATCGGAGTTAACAGAGACGCCAAGAGGGTTACTGTCATCCACGTATCCATCAAGTTGATCGGTGCGATCCTGTGGATCATTGTTTTCTATGGACTTAATGCGGTCTTTGACTTCGCCTTCCTTGACAGGACCATCGGCGTAGTGGGCATCGCTGCCTTCCACTCGGTCTTCAACATCGTAAATACCATAGTTCTCTTCCCCTTCAGCAAATACCTTGTTAAGCTGGCCCACGTCATCGTCAAGGAGACTGATGAGGAGCAGGAGTTCAAGCTTGACGAACGTCTCATGCTCACACCTCCCATCGCTGTTGCCGAGTGTTCCAGATCCATGGAAAAGATGGTGGGCAAGGCCAAAGAAGGTCTCGATAAGGCCACTGCCCTGCTGCTCAATGGTTATGATCAGGATGAGTTCGACTTCATAAAGAAGAACGAGGAAAAAGTGGACAGTTACGAGGATCATATCGGATCCTATCTCATGAAGCTCACCACCACCCATCACCTGAACGTACAGGATAAGAACAGGTCCTCCAATATGCTCCAGGCCATCGGAGAAGTGGAGAGGATCGCTGACCACGCCTCTTATATGGCTAATTCATCCGAGGAGATCAACAGAAAGAAACTGTCTTTTTCCGATGCGGCACAGGACGAGCTCAGAAGGGTCATCTCCGCCGTGCAGGAGATCTACACCATTACCCTGGACTGTTATCTTAAGTCCGACGCATCCAAGGCTGACGAAGTAGGCCCTTTGAGGATAGTCATAAGCGAGATGTGCGACACCTTCAAGGCTTCACATGTCGAGAGACTTGCAGCAGGTATCTGTACTGCAGAACAGGGATTCGTTTTTAACGATATCCTCTACAGCTGCGGCAGGATCGCTGACCACAGCATGAATATCGCTGCCATCGTCTACCGTTTCGCCTCCGAGACAGACGATACTTACATGCACGACTTCAAGCAGAGAAGAGACCGCGCCAGCGAGATGAAGTATGAGCACTATCTGAAGAAATACAACCCCGGGGCAGCAAAATGAGCAACCTTTATATCAGGCAGCGCATCTTCTCCTGGACAGACTCATATGACGTCTACGGCGAAGACTATACACCCAGGTATTTTGTAAGGGCTGACTTCTTTTCCGTCGGAAAGAGGATCAGGATCTTTGACAAGGCCACCGGCGAGGAAGTCGGTGTCATCCGCCAGAAGGTCCTGGCCATCCTTAAGGAATATGAAGTTTATCTTTATGGAAGATATGTGGGAAATATAAGTAAGAGACTTTCCCTTTTTATACCCAAGTATGATATCGACTACGGCAACTGGTATCTGGAAGGGGATCTCTTCAACTGGGATTTCGAGATCCGTGAAGGCGGAGATCTCATCGCCCTTATCTCCAAGAAGATCCTGACCATCGGCGACGCCTATTCCCTTCAGATCGCCAGAAAAGAGGACGAACTCCCCGTCCTTCTTATCGCCATAGCCGTGGATGCGGCCCACTGGAGCGACGATAATTGATAAATTTTATATGTTGTTGATTAACTTTTTATCGTTTATCGTAAAAAAGTAGTTGACAAACATTAACCTCCCGTTGTATTATGACATCACAACAAAGGATTCAGGGAGGA
>CACXGG010000069.1 GCA_902767145.1 Oscillospiraceae bacterium
CGATGCTCAGTTCGCAGGTTCTTCCTCCGTTCCGGCTCACGTTGAGATGATGGGTCTTATCGGAGCCGGTAACAACCCCATGGTCGGTATGACTGTTTCCACAGCTGTTTCCATCGAGGAAGCTGCAAAGGCAGGCAAGTTCTAATTAGAACTCAACGCAGATAACAGAAAGAGGCTGCTGATGCAGCCTCTTTTTTTTCCCCGCCGCGACGCCGCCCGCCGCGCCGGGCGGGGACCGGCCCCACAACAGCCGAGATCTCCCGAGATCTCTCCCATATCGGGAGACTTTCGTGGCAAATTCGCACCAATTCGGCCCCAAAACAGCCGAAATCTCCCGAGACCTCTCCCATATAGGGAGAGCCTCCGGGAGACTTTTATCAATTATGAGAAAGTGACAAATGGGGACGGTTCTGTTTTGTCATCACTGGAGGTGTGTCCCCATGTGCCAAAATGTGTCAGTTGGAGATACGTCCCCCTGTGTCAGTTAGAGTTCGAAGGGAGCGGGACACAGGTCCCTGACCTTGTAAGTTTCCTTATCGCCTTCGGTGGAGTAGCAGATGATCTCTGCATCAGGATCCATAAATTCAGTGATCACCTGGCGGCACATGAAGCAGGGCATTCCGATCCTGCCCGAGCCTACCATGAGGTGAAGCGCCTGGAAGTCAGATTTCCTGCAGCCTTCCGAGACGGCCTTGAAGATGGCTGTCCTCTCGGCACAGACCGTGGCACCATAGGAGGCGTTCTCGATGTTGACTCCCGTGAATTCCCGGCCGTCCTTCATGACGACTATCGCCGAGACGGGGAAGTTCGAATAGGGACTGTAGGAATTCTTCAGATTGTCCTTGAGCTTTTGAAACATAGGTCTGCCTCCTTTAAAGTACTGCATTTATTATAAGGAATGTCAGAAGTGAAGCCAGCCATGCGACTGCACACTGCCAGAGAACGACACCGGCTGCCCACTTCCTTCCCAGCTCACGCCTTATAGATGCAATGGCTGCGACACAGGGAGTATAGAGCAGAGAGAAGACCAGAAGCGAAGCTGCTGAGGCTGTGCTCAGAGATGCAGTGACATCTCCTGCGAAGAGGATCTCCAGGGTGGAGACAACGCTCTCCTTTGCCATGAAGCCGGAGATAAGTGCCGTGCATATCCTCCAGTCTCCCAGGCCGATGGGCTTAAGGAGCGGAGCGAGAAGTCCCGCCAGCATGGCGAGGATACTGTCCTTTGAATCGGTTACATAACTGAAGTGAAAATCGAAGCTCTGGAGGACCCAGATGACGATCGTTGCAACAAGGATGACGGTGAAGGCCCTCTGAAGGAAATCCTTTGCCTTCTCCCAGAGAAGAAGGACAACACTCTTAGCTCCGGGAAGACGGTAGTTAGGCAGTTCCATAACGAAGGGAACCGCTTCACCCTTGAAGATGGTGTGACGGAAGAGAAGAGCTACGAGAACTCCCACCACCATTCCCAGGACATAGAGTCCGGTCATGATGAGGCCGCCCTTTCCGGGGAAGAATGCATTAACGAAAAATGCATAGATGGGAAGCTTCGCGGTACAGCTCATAAATGGTGTAAGAAGTATAGTCATCTTACGGTCGCGCTCCGAAGGCAGTGTCCTGGTGGACATGACTGCGGGAACTGTACATCCGAATCCGATGAGAAGCGGGACGATGGATCGGCCGGAAAGACCGATCTTACGAAGGAGCCTGTCCATAACGAAGGCAACCCTCGCGATATAACCCGAATCCTCCAGCAGGGACAGGAAGAAGAACAGGGTGACGATGATGGGCAGGAAGGAAAGAACGCTTCCAACTCCTGCGAAGATACCGTCGATTATAAGGCTGTGAAGACCTTCGTTTACATCCATTGAGGTCAGGGCCTTATCAGCCAGGCCTGACAGATGATCTATGAGCATCTCCAGAAGTCCCTGAAGGAATGCTCCGATGACATTAAAGGTAAGAACAAAGACAAGTGCCATGATGCCGATGAAGGCGGGAATAGCCGTGTATTTACCGGTAAGGAAACGGTCGATCTTCTCGCTCCTGAGTTTTTCTTTACTGTGTATAGGCTTACGGACAGTCTTCTTGCAGACCTTGTCGATATAGGAGAATCTCATATCGGCGATGGCGGCGCTCCTGTCCAGCCCTCTCTCTCTTTCCATCTGGTGAACGATATGCTCGATGGCTTCCTTTTCGTTGTCGTCCAAAGAAAGCTGCTCGATTATCAGGTTGTCGCCTTCGATGACCTTGTCCGCAGCGAACCTGATGGGCAGGGAATTCTTTTTCGCGTGGTCCTCGATGAGGTGGGCGATGGAGTGAAGGCATCTGTGTACTGCGCCTCCGTGGTCGTTCTCATCGCAGAAATCCTGACGAAGGGGTTTCTCACGGAAATGGGCCACGTGGATCATGTGGTCGATGAGCTCGTCGACACCCTGGTTCTTGGCTGCAGAGATGGGAATGACGGGAACACCCAGCATATACTCCATCTCGTTGATGTCGATGGTGGCCCCGTTGGCTCTCATCTCGTCCATCATGTTAAGGGCGACTACCATGGGGATATTCATCTGCAGGAGCTGCATGGTGAGATACAGGTTGCGCTCGATGTTGGTGGCATCCACGATGTTGACGATGGCGTGGGGCTTTTCGCTCAGGACGTGGTTTCTGGAAACGATCTCCTCACTGGTGTAGGGAGACATGGAATAGATGCCGGGAAGGTCGGTGATGAGGGTATTGGGATGGCCCTTGATCTTTCCGTCCTTGCGGTCGACTGTGACACCCGGGAAATTGCCCACGTGCTGGTTGGATCCTGTCAGCTGGTTAAAGAGGGTGGTCTTTCCGCTGTTCTGGTTTCCCACCAGGGCGAATCTCAGCACCGTGTCATCAGGAAGGGGATCACCGCTTCCCTTGGGATGGTATTTACCGCCCTCACCAAAGCCCGGGTGCTCTGCTCTCATCTTGTCCTTCTTCACATGATGCTCGGTCATGCTGTCCGCAGGATCTATTTCTATCTTCTCAGCCTCGGAAAGGCGGAGAGTGAGTTCATATCCGTGGATCATGAGCTCCATGGGATCTCCCATGGGGGCAAACTTAACTACAGTTACGTGGGCGCCGGGTATAATGCCCATGTCGAGGAAATGCTGTCTTAAGGCGCCTTCTCCCCCGACTGTCTGTATGATACCGCATTCACCGGCTTTAAGTTCTTTAAGTGTCATATTGCGCTTCCATATTATTTTTTTCGTTTGTATTATAATAAACGGAGAGCAAAACAACAACGGAGGGCGCATGAAGAAATTTTTCGTATGTTCTGATATCCACGGAAGGCTGGCATTTCTAAAGAGCATCCTTCTGAAGCAGCAGGGCCTGGACGGCATCATCATCGCCGGCGATCTGGAACTTGAGTCCTACAAGATAACGGACCTGGTCTACGATCTCTTCCCCGGGGGCTGCAGCATCTGCATGGTGGCGGGAAACTGCGACAGATATTCCCCCTCCGCATCACTTCTTGCTGAAGACGAGACCTTCAAACTCTCCGAAAAACACACGCTCCTTCTTACCCACGGCCACAGATACCACGTGCCCAGGACCGACCTTCTGTCCTACAAGGCGGAGGAGACAGGCGCCGACGTCGTCATCTTCGGCCACACCCACTGCCCCCACAGGTCGGAGGAAAACGGCATACTCTTCCTGAATCCGGGCGCCATCAGAAACGGCCAGTACCTGATCCTGACCATCGACGACGACGAAAATATCCAGGCGGAATTCTACTGATCAGTCAGCCCACTCAGAACCCTCGGTCCTGTACCGGGCTTCCTCCAAAACGTTATAGAGCATATCCTCGGAAAGGATGCCCCGCTTAAGGTCGGAAGGCAGCTCGCCTCTTTCGTCTGCCTCAAAATCGGAAAGCCACAGCGTGCGGCTGTATTCGTCAAGTGATCCGATCTCAGGCAGCAGCTCGAAAAGCCGGGCCTCCGCCTCATGTATATCGGACAGGGCAAGAGCCACCTTGTCCATCTTCTCTTCCATCATCTTTATGCGTTCGATCCTGTCCATGATGTCCCTCCCCAAAACGATCCTATAGTCCGATAATAGCACAAACCGCCCTGAGAAAACGACAGCAGAACAGTTAATAAACTGATAGGGATCTTTAAGGAACACTTAAGGAACTGGAAAAGCAATTGGGATATAGTATATCCATGGGATGATCCGAAAGGAGTAAAGGATGGAAAAAGTAAAAACTGTAAGAAAGAGCGACGTCGTTCTCTGGTGCGTCTTCCTCGTGTTCATGTTCGCCCGCATCACCTGTACCATGTCGTACTGGATGCTGCTGTCTGCGATAGTCACCATACTTGGGGTGGTGCTCCTCATATCGGCTAAGCTCCCCTCGAAAAGGCTCATCGTTCTGTCACTTGTATTTGCCCTGGCAGTGACCTTCTCATACCTGGCCATCACGGACCTGGGAGGGGTGCTTCTGTATTCTCTCTCATCAGGTATTCCGACCTTCGTCTGCTCTCTGGCAGTCTTTTCTGTCATGGAAAAAAGAGACGGTTTCGAACTGATTACGAACCCAAAGATAAAGGGCATAGCAATAGGCATCGTCGCAGGTCTTATCCTGTCCTGCATCAACGCCATCATGCCGGGGGACAGGGGTGAGACGGGATTTACCATCCCGAAGATAGTGGTGGCCCTAAGTCCGGGCATATTCGAAGAGATTGCCCTCAGAGCCATATTCATGGCCTTCTGCATCTGGTATGCAAAAGGGGAGAAGATGAGCAGGTTCTCTGCCTTCACCATGTACTTCATGATGGTCATACCTCACACGGTAGCCCACGGCTACGATCCGGTATCCACCATCATCCTGGCGGTCCTGTTCGGGATCCCCTTCGCCCTCCTTCAGAAGAAGGTGGACCTGACCTCCGCTATGCTCTCCCACTACCTTGTTGATGCCATAAGATTCATCTTCCTGGGGTGGTAACAAAACAGTTGAAGCCGCCGGACCGGGTCTACCGTAACATCTACGAAGGAGGGATGATGGGTGAACCGGTATAAGGATCAATAGTGGATCGATGAATATAGTGTTCAATAATACTCTTATCCGCTATTGTAAAAGCCCCCGTCTTATCAGATAATAAGTAAAAAATAGCTGGGGAAAGACCATGTCATCTGATACCGATATCGCCGCATTATTACTCCTGATATTCAGGGTAGTAAGTATCCTTGGCAGCCTAAGCCTTTTCGCTCTGGGAACTGTCATCGTCTGCATAAAGGAAAAGCTCGTTAAGCTCCTTGGCCTCCCCATGATCTTCAGCGGGATCTATAACCTCATCTGGGGCTCCTATAAACTGGCGGCCTTACTTGGCCAGGCCGGAGAAGACCAGCTGGGAGCACTGGGCAGCGCATCTTCTTATATAAGCGTGGCGATAAATATCCTTACCCTGGTCTGCACCTGCACGTTCCTGAAGAAAAGATACGGCTCCAATCTGTTCCTGCCATGCGGCCTCATCTTTCTGGGCCAGCTCATCATCCCGCTTCTCATAGCCAACGGGCTCTTCCAGGCAAAGATAATAGAGACCCCCAATGAGCACATCTATTTCGTCAGCTTCCTTCAGACCCTCTTTGCCATCGCCGGAGAGATCATCATCATCCTGGCATTCCTGAGAAACAGGGAGAAGGAAAAACTGATCCCCTACACCGGCACCATAAAGATCATCTCCACATCCCTGACCATCATCTACGCTGCGTATTTCATCACCAACGCGCTCTATATCCGCACCAACGGAACCGACTGGCCCCATCTCCAGGGCGTATACTACGTGCTGGAACTGATATCCCAGCTGACACCCCTCATCCTGCCCATTTACATCGTCTCAAGACCCGGAAGAACGCAGGAAACCTGAACCGGCAAAACACAAAAAACACCATTGCCTCAAATTTGCTTTGATTATCAAAATAATTGCTGTATCATAAGACCAGGAATGGAGGAGAACAGATATGA
>CACXGG010000070.1 GCA_902767145.1 Oscillospiraceae bacterium
GGATAACGGGGCCTTCAGCGGTGGGATCCGAGAAAGGGATGCCCAGCTCGATGAGGTCTGCTCCGTTCTTCTCCATCTCGAAGACGATCTTTTCAGTTGTCTCAAGATCCGGATCTCCGCAGGTGATGAAAGGGATAAACGCCTTTCCGTTCTTAAATGCTTCTTTTATCTTACTCATGGATATCTTCTCCTCTGTATCTTGCGATGGCTGCGCAGTCCTTGTCGCCCCTTCCTGAGACAGTTACGACGATGATCTGATCCCTGGGAAGCGTGGGTGCGATCTTCATGGCGTGGGCGATGGCGTGGGCCGACTCGATGGCGGGGATTATTCCTTCAGTCCTTGAGAGGTACTCAAAGGCATTGACCGCCTCATCGTCTGTGATGGCCACATACTCGGCCCTCTTTGTGTCGTGGAGCCATGCGTGCTCAGGTCCGATACCGGGATAGTCCAGACCTGCGGAGATGGAATATACCGGTGCGATCTGGCCGTATTCGTCCTGGCAGAAGTAGGACTTCATGCCGTGGAAGATGCCCAGCCTTCCCGTATTCAGTGTGGCAGCCGTCTCAAAGGTATCTATGCCCCTTCCGGCAGCCTCGACTCCGATAAGCCTTACGTCCTTATCTTCGATGAAATCATAGAAGGATCCGATGGCATTTGAGCCGCCTCCGCAGCATGCCATTACGATATCAGGAAGCCTTCCCTCCTTCTCCAGCATCTGGCTCTTGATCTCCCTGGAGATGACAGCCTGAAAATCCCTTACGATGGTGGGGAAAGGATGGGGACCCATGACGGAACCCAGACAGTAGTGGGTATCCTCGATCCTGGAGGTCCACTCTCTCATGGCCTCGGATACAGCATCCTTAAGTGTCCTGGTACCTGTCTTCACCGGGATGACCTCGGCGCCAAGAAGCCTCATCCTGTAAACATTGAGTGCCTGCCTCTTAGTATCCTCCTCGCCCATGAACACTACGCATTCCATTCCGAAAAGCGCAGCCGCGGTGGCAGTGGCAACACCGTGCTGACCTGCACCCGTCTCGGCGATAAGCCTTGTCTTGCCCATCTTCTTTGCCAGAAGGGCCTGACCCAGGACGTTATTTATCTTGTGGGCTCCCGTGTGGTTCAGATCCTCCCTCTTCAGGTAGATCTTCGCGCCGCCCAGATCCTCTGTCATCTTCTTTGCGAAGTAGAGCCTGCTGGGGCGGTTGGCATATTCGTTAAAAAGAGTGCTCAGCTCTTCGTTAAACTCCGGATCGTCCTTATACTTGTTGTATGCCTGTTCAAGTTCGATAACGGCATTCATAAGGGTCTCGGGGATATACTGACCGCCGTGGACTCCGAATCTTCCATCTTTCTCGCTCATGTTTCAACTCTCCAATCTCTTTGCATTTCTCGAAAATCTTATCATCTTTTCTCTGTCTTTGTACCCGTCTGTCTCCACCCCGGAACTTACGTCCACTCCCATAAGGTGAGGACCTGCGTTCTTTATGGCATCAGACACATTCTCATCATTAAGTCCTCCGGCCAGGATAAAGTCCCTGCTGATCCCCTTGATCAGGGAATGGTCAAAGACCCTTCCGGAACCGCCCACTCCTGCATCCAGGAGCACCAGGTCGGCTGAGCTCTCATTCGCCCTTCTTATGTCATCCTCCGTCTTTACGATAAAGACCTTGATGATCTTCTTTCCGGGCAGGAGCTCTCTGAGCTTTTTGATATGATCGTTGTCCTCGTCTCCGTGGAGCTGGATGATGTCGATATCAGCTTCAGATGCGGTCTTTGCCAGATCTTCCAAAGGTTCATTTACGAAGACCCCGACTTTCCTGATGCTTTCAGGAAGATCCTTTGATATCTCCCTGACGGTCTTTGGATCGACCGTCCTTTTAAAGCCCTTAGTCAGGATAAACCCGGCCAGGTCTCCACCGGCTTCAATGACATATCTTATATCTTCTTCTCTTCTGTTTCCGCAGAACTTAACAAGTGTCATATAAGTCGTAAAAGCTCCTTCAGAAATCCTGTCTTGTCGGAAGATCTCATGGCGGATTCTCCGATGAGGACAGCGTCTACTTTGTTTTCGTGCAGGACCTTTATGTCCT
Organism: Oscillospiraceae bacterium; assembly: GCA_902767145.1. Taxonomy (GTDB): domain Bacteria; phylum Bacillota; class Clostridia; order Saccharofermentanales; family Saccharofermentanaceae; genus Saccharofermentans. The sequence continues at coordinate 2,092 of CACXGG010000070.1, forward strand.
CTGCACACTTGACGCCGCTCTCTGCCACGAAGGCGATATCCTCAGGGATCATCTCACGGAGCCTTAAGCAGTTTGTGGGATCCACGGAAAAGTCCTTCAGGTCCCTGTTGTTGACTCCGATGACGCGGGCTCCGGCGGCGACTGCCATCTTCACTTCTTCACTGTCGTGGGCTTCCACCAGTGCGGAAAGGCCCAGCTCATCACAGATGCCGATGAACCTTTTAAGCTCTTCAGCTGAAAGGATGGAGCAGATGAGGAGCACTGCCGACGCTCCTGCCACCTTTGCCTCGTAGATCATATACTCGTCCACGGTGAAGTCCTTCCGCAGGCAGGGGATCTTTACCTCCGAGGCTATTTCCTGAAGATACTTTATATCCCCCAGGAACCATTTGGGCTCCGTGAGGACGGATATGGCGGATGCTCCCGCCTTTTCGTAGTCCTTCGCGATCTCAAGGTAAGGGAAATCCTCAGCGATGACGCCCTTGGAGGGAGATGCTTTTTTGCACTCAAGGATAAAGGACATGCCGTCTTTTTTCAGGGCCTTTTCGAAGGAGAAGTCACCCTTCGGGAGGGCATATGCCATATCTCTCATCTTCTCTGAAGAGATGACCTTCTTTGAGGCCTCAACGCGCTTTGCTGTCTCTTCTGCTATCGTCTCAAGTATATTTTTCATCTGTTGGATACTTCAATGAACTTTTCGAGGGTCTCATATGCCTTGCCGGAGTCGATAAGCTCACCTGCGAGCTTGATGCCCTCCTCGAAAGTCTCTGCCTTTCCTGCGATATAAAGGGATGCACCTGCATTGAGAAGGACTGTATTTCTCTTATGTCCCTTCTGCCCCTTGAGAAGGTCGATGGCGATCTTTGCATTCTCTTCGGGTGTTCCGCCCTTAAGGTCTTCCTTTGTGCACCTTTCGAAACCGAACTGCTCGGGGGTGATGGTATATGTCTTATACCATCCGTCCTTGAACTCGCAGATGCTGGTGGGGGCGCTGAGGGAGATCTCGTCGAGCTTGTCCTGGCCATATACGACCATACCCCTCTTTACGCCCAGGGATATAAGGACCCTTGCAAGGGGCTCGATAAGATACTCATCGTAAACGCCCAGGAGCTGCATCTTAGGGCTGCCGGGGTTGGTAAGGGGACCGAGGATATTAAATACTGTCCTGAAACCCAGTTCCTTTCTTACGGCGCCGACATACTTCATGGATGTGTGATACTTCTGGGCGAAGAAGAAACACATTCCCACCTCGTCCAGGAGTGTCCTGCAAAGGTCGGGATCCTGGTTGATATTTACGCCCAGTGCCTCGAGGCAGTCTGCTGTTCCGCACTTGGAGGAAGCGGCACGGTTGCCGTGCTTTGCCACCTTTACTCCGCCGGCCGCTGCAACGAGAGCCGATACTGTGGAGATATTAAAACTGTGGGCATTGTCTCCGCCCGTTCCAACGATCTCGAAGATATCAAGATCTGTATCCACCTTTGTGGCATGAGCTCTCATGGCTGCGGCACAGCCTGCGATCTCATCTGTTGTCTCCGCCCTTGCAGACTTGGTGGAAAGGGCAGCCAGGAATGCGGCATTCTGCGTCTGGGATGTCTCTCCGTTCATTATCTCGTTCATGACGGTATATGCTTCGTCATATGTGAGATCTTCCTTGTTTACGATCTTTTCGATTGCTTCCTTGATCATTTCTGAGTCCTCCTCATGTTTCTTGCGATATTGATAAAGTTTTCCATCATCTTTTTTCCGTCAGGTGTCATTATGGATTCGGGATGGAACTGTACTCCATA
>CACXGG010000071.1 GCA_902767145.1 Oscillospiraceae bacterium
CACCCGTCTGGAGAGAGCTGATGTCCGGGGAAAGAGAATTCATTCTTTGAGGAGGAAATAAAAATGGCATTATACAGCGAAAAAGTAATGGATCATTTCAGAAATCCCAGAAACGTGGGAACCATAGATAACGCAGACGGTGTAGGTGAAGTCGGAAATCCCGTGTGCGGAGACATCATGAAGATCTATCTCAAGATAGAGAACGATATCATAACTGACGTTAAGTTCGAGACCTTCGGATGCGGAAGCGCCATCGCCTCCAGCTCCATGGCCACGGAGCTCATAAAGGGCAAGCCCCTGTCGGAGGCCCTCACCCTGACAAACAAGGCGGTAACGGAGGCTCTGGACGGACTTCCTGCCCACAAGATCCACTGTTCAGTCCTGGCAGAGGAGGCTATTAAGTCTGCCATCAAGGATTACTACGACAAGAACAACATAGAGTACGACAAGTCCATATTCCCGGAAGAGTCCTCCTGTGACCACTGCTGTAAAGCCTGATCCGCAAAAAAGACCGATTTGTGCGGAAAATGTGCGGAATCACACAAACTGCATCAAAAAAAGCCATTTTTTGATGCAAACTTGCGGAAACTGAAAAAGCCGGCTATGAATGCCGGCTTTCTTATTACATATAAAGTGTTACATAGGCCAGAACGTGGCCGTGGTCATTCTCCCAGAGTCGGAATTCATAAGTTCCCGAATAGGGGACTGAATCCCAGGCCAGGAATATCTCAAATACCTTCTGGCCATCTTCAGAAGAAATAGTTTTATTGTCTACCACTCTCACACCATCGATATCCCAGTCTACAGTAAGATCTGATCCCAGGTTGCAGGTGTCCTCATAAGTAAGGGTCAGCCAGATGCCCTGGTCATCAAGATAGTAGCCTACAGTATCAAGCACACCGGGCTCTTTGGTGTAACTCATCCATACACCGTTAGAGTCAGGATTTGAATAACCGTATACGATACTTCCGTCAGTACACCATTCAGGGACCTGCTCGAATGTACCTACTGCCTGGTTGGGATGGCCTTCGGGACTTACGGTATCATCAGTTGTGAAACCCAGGAACTCGGGAGTGAGGAGGGGAAGGATATAATCATATTCATCCGAAGTGATCTCACCGTTGACCAGAAGCAGGTCCATGGCGTAGTTGATGCATCTCATATACTGTTCTTCGGCGATACTGTGTTCTGCCTGGTAGTAGCCCTGGTCCGGGGGAGTAATAAGAAGATCACACAGATATACAGGATAATCTGTATTTATATAAGGAGTGACAGTAAACTCCAGGGTATATTCCTCGGGTGAACAATCAGGTATAGCGAGGGTAAGGTTCTCATAGATGATATGGGATTTCTCTATCAGCATCTCATCCAGGGAGACCTTATCAAAGAAGATATAAAGAGAGTCATTAGCCAGATTAGCTGTCACGAAATCATCAGTTACGAGGGCCTGATAAAGATCTTCTGAAGAAGGTGCAGATCCGGTCAGGATATAATCATAGGGCACCACTTCTGTGATCTCATAGTCATGATCAAGGACATATCCTATGTAAGCGGCTGCAAAAGCTTCGGCATAATCTGCAACAACATCTGTATCAGCTTGCGGTTCCATATTCTCGTAGGCCCTGAGTTCATCTATGGTGAATTCGAAAGGAATGTCATCGAAATCCCCTTCTGCCATCTGCTCCAGAGAGGAAATGATCAGCTCCTGGGCATCAGAAGGAGAGATATCCACCGGGTCGGGAAGGGCATCAAAACCGCCCTCGAAAAGTCCCATGATCCTGTCGGCTGACTTTTTTGAAAGGAGCCACTGTTCGTCATCCTCATCAAAGACGAACTTCAGGGTGATGGTGGTCTCTTCGAGTTCATCATAGGATCCCAGGGCTTCGGAATAATCATCCTCGGATATATAGATGGAATCAAAGCTGTCTGCGAAGTCATCAAGGTCGATATAGGAGAAGGTCGCATCGATCTGGACTTCAGTCATATCATCATTGAATTCGGCCTCTCCCCATTCGGTGATCGTTGTATTAGACATGGCTGTCTTTATGACCTCATATACTTCGGGCCTGTCGTAGCGGGTATCCATGGGATCATCTTCACCATAGTCATAGCCGTCGGTGATATGCATTATGGTCCTGTCGTCATCTTCTGCCAGGGCAGCCAGATAATCTTCAGTGATATTCTTGATCTCTTCTGTATATTCCTCTTCGTGGTTATTGCATCCTGTGGCGGAGAGAATGACAGCGAGTGCCAGGACAGATGCTGCTGTCTTCTTATACTTCATATTACATATACCCCTTACCCTCAAGTATTTTTGTCATCAGGATTATATCACAAAGGCTTTTTTCAAAAGTACGCCAAAAGTACGTTTCGGGGGTGTCAGAACGTACTTTTCTGATACTTTTTCGAAAAGTACGTTAAAAGTACGTTTCAGAGGTGCCGGAACGTACTTTTTTGATACTTTTGGTAACGGGGCGAAAAAAAGTCCCGCATCAGCGGGACCTTAGTTCTTATTCGTGGATGCCCTTCAGTATGATGGACAATGCTCCGAAGAGTATTCCTGCGATGGGCCATACAACCCAGGAGATATACCAGCTGTTTCCCAGTAAGCTCCAGAGAAGATATCCTGCTGTAACTGTCATCCAGTAGACGGGAGCGACGATCTTCAGGGGCTTGTTTGTTTTGGAGGAGGCGCTGTAGTCTTCCTCCTGAAGGATCTTCGAAAAGCCGTCCTTTATTATGCCTGCCTTGGTGATCATAAAGACTCCCACGGAGATGCATAACAGGAGAAGTGCCACGAGACCTGTGATGACGGGGTTATTGTCGGGGCAGCATACGGCTCCGACAACTACTGCCATAACGCCCGCCAGGATCAGGACTACGCCGCCGGTAATGGCTCTTACGAACCTGGGCTGGAACTTGGCGGATCTGTCCCTGACCATTCCTTCTACACCATATTCAGTATCGAAGACCTCTTTTTCAAGCCAGTCCCACTTGGACATGTTGATGCCGTTGGGGATGAAGAAGATAAGGGATGCTGCGATCATGGCGAGAAGGATAACGGTTCCGATTCCTGCTGCTGCATTTTCGGTGATGGGGAGGATGCCGGCGCCCTGAAGTGCCAGGAGGAGGACGAGGGGTACGGAGCAGGAGACGCAG
>CACXGG010000072.1 GCA_902767145.1 Oscillospiraceae bacterium
CGGTTGGGTTAAGATCGGAAGCTCCTGGTATTATTTCAATGGCTCAGGTGTTATGCAGACCGGCTGGCAGAAGATATCTAACAAATGGTATTACTTTACTTCAGGAGGAAAGATGACTACCGGCTGGAAGAAACTGTCAGGGAAGTGGTATTACTTTAAGTCATCTGGTGAGATGGCGACGGGTACGCTTAAGATAGACGGAAAGACATATAAGTTTAACTCAAGCGGTGTCTGGATAAGCTGAATCTAAGGGACCTCCTTCGGGAGGTTCCTTTTTTTGGTATAATGTTATGCAGTAATTGAATGGAGGAGCTTATGGCACAGGATATTAACTGGTTCCCGGGGCATATGAGGAAGGCCCTTAATGAGACGAAGGAGAACCTGAAGCTCGTTGATCTTGTTTTCGAGACCTGCGATGCCAGGATACCTTTTTCCAGCCGTAACCCTGAACTGGATGCGATAATCGGAGATAAGCCCAGGATCGTTCTTCTGAATAAGGCGGACCTTGCTGATCCTGTCAAGACAGAGCGCTGGATCGCTTACTTCAAGGAGCAGGGTGTGTATTCCGTTGCTCTGGAGGCAAACCGCAAGAAAGGTATAGATAAGCTTATAAGTCTGTCCAATACCATCTGTGCAGATATGCTCAATAAGGCCCGTGAGAAGGGCCGTGAAGGCAAGACCATTAAGGTTATGGTGGTGGGAGTTCCCAATACGGGTAAGTCCACTCTTATAAATGCCCTCTGTGGTAAGAAGGCTGCCGTTACTGGAAATAAGCCCGGCGTTACACGCCAGCCCAAGTGGATAAGGACGTCTGCCGGTCTGGATCTTATGGATATGCCCGGAGTACTGTGGCCTAAGATCGCAACAAAGAGGTCCCAGCTCGTTCTTACTGCTACTGGTGCGGTAAAGGCGGAAGTTACTGATTCTACTGAAGTTGCATATGGTGCTATAAATCTTCTGTGTTCTCTTTATCCTGATCTAATGTCTGAGCGATATAAGGTTGAGATCTTTGAGGGACAGGATGAATATGACCGTTTCCTTGAGATGGCTAAGAAGAGAGGATGCATTATGTCCGGCGGAAGGATCGATGAGGAGCGCTTCTCTAATCTCATGCTGGATGACCTTAGGAGCGGAAGGATCGGCAGGATAACCCTGGAGGCTGCTGATAAGCCGGTGGAGGACTGATATGGCTAAGTTGACTATAGAACAGCTGGAAGAAAAGTACAGGCTCTTAAGTGAATATGAATCTAAATATCCGGGTAAGCTCGTTGCCGGTATAGATGAGGCCGGCAGAGGCCCTCTGGCAGGACCTGTAGTGGCTGCTGCATGTATATTGGATCCTGCGGTTCCTATCCTTGGTCTGGATGACTCCAAGAAGCTTACTGAGAAGAAGAGAGAAGCTCTTTTCGTTGAGATACAGGAAAAGGCACTTGCCTATGCTGTGGTACGCGTTGAGGCGGACCGGATAGATACCGTTAATATCTTAAATGCTACAAAGGAAGCTATGAGGGAGTGTGTTTCCAGGCTTTCTGCTTCAGGTTTTACTCCTGACGTGCTCCTTATAGATGCGGTTAAGCTTGAGGGAGTATCCATGCCGGTGGAAGCGATCATTAAGGGAGATGCAAAGTCTAATTCCATCGCTGCGGCATCTGTTCTTGCCAAGGTGACCCGAGACCATATCATGGTGGATTATGACTCTGAGTTCCCGGGGTATGGATTTGCAAAGCACAAGGGATACGGCACAAAGGACCATTATGCCGCAATAAGGGAACAGGGCATGTGCCCCATACACCGTAGGTCTTTTTTAAAGGTTATTCACTGATATTTAGGATTTCTCAGTCTGTTAAGGAAGAATCTTTCGGACATGGCCTTGTCGTAGAAGTCTGTCTGGAAGATGTTGCAGCCTGAGTTCATGATGCGCTCGATATCCTCTGTTGTCTCGATACCTTCGCATACAACAGTAAGGCCGAGCCTTTCTGCCATGGTGATGATGGAATCGATGATGATGTTGGCCTTTGCATCCTTGGAAGTA
>CACXGG010000073.1 GCA_902767145.1 Oscillospiraceae bacterium
GATCTTCATCATGTCGTCTGTTCTTCCCTTGATAACGTCGATCCTGGGGAACTTTGATCCGCAGGGGCACTCGCCGGGGAGTATCCTGGAAAGGTCATGTGTACGGTATCTGATAAGAGGTGCACCCTCCTTAACAAGTGTAGTGATAACGATCTCACCCCACTCGCCGTCAGGAAGGTTCTCACCTGTAACGGGATCGATGATCTCAAGATAGATGAAATCATCCCAGATATGCATACCTGTGTCATACTTACAGTTGATACCGATACCGGGACCATAGATCTCAGTAAGTCCGTATATGTCATATAGTTCGATACCGAGTTCGTTCTTGATACGGCTCCTCATCTTATCGCCCCATCTCTCTGAACCGATAACGCCCTTCTTAAGGCAGATCTTGTCCTTTATGCCCCTCTTCTCGATCTCCTCTGCAAGAAGGAGCGCGTAAGAAGAAGTGGCACAGAGTACAGTGGACTTCATATCCATCATGAACTGGAGCTGCTTGTCAGTATTTCCGGGACCCATGGGGATAGCCATGGCTCCAAGCTTCTCACATCCGGCCTGGAAACCGATACCTGCAGTCCAGAGTCCGTAACCGGGAGTGATATGTATACGGTCCTGGGAGGTAATGCCTGCAAACTCATAGCATCTTGCAAACATGGTTGCCCAGTCATCAACATCTTTCTTTGTATAAGGGATGATAACAGGAAGTCCTGTTGTTCCCGAAGAGGAATGGATACGTACGATCTTATCCTCGGGTGCAGTCATAAGTCCGAGAGGATATGCTTCACGAAGGTCGGCCTTTTCGGAGAAAGGGAGCTTCTCGAACTCCTCGGCGGAGGATACTCCTTCTATTCCTGCCTCCTCCAGTTTCTTTCCGTAAAAACTTCCGGCTTCCACCAGAGCCTTGATCCTGTCGTTTACCTGTGCCAGCTGCTTTTCTGATATCTTCATAACCTGATCACCTCATACATAAAAACTGCTTTATATTATAAAGCAAAGTGTCGTTTTTTTCGATATAATGTGGATGGAATAAGGAAAGGAACGATCACAAATGGCCAACAAATGTCCCGGCTGCGCAGGCAGCCTTTTATTCAGCCCGTCAAGACAGGCAATGTACTGTAAGATCTGCGGCGGTACCTATACCCCGGAGGAGATAGACAGCAGTGCCGGCGAGATGATGGACTGCAGCATCTATACCTGCGAACACTGTGGCGGCGAGATAGTACTTAACGGCACGGAGGTGTCCAGCGTATGCGTCTTCTGCGGAAGCCCCTCCATCGCATTCTCCAGGATCGCAAAAGGCAGGAGACCCGACGGGATACTCCCTTTTCAGGTCTCAAAGGACGAAGCTCTCAACATAATCTCCATCCACGTAAAGAATGCCAGGTTCGCTCCCGAGTCCCTGAAGACCATCAACAGGGATAATATCAGGGGCATCTACGTTCCCTACAAGGTAATAAGCTCTGACTTTTACGATGCCGGATGGTATACATCCAGCGTCAAGGAATATGGCCAGAAAAACAGGATCACCTATGCCTGGGGAAGGGCCGGAACCACCGTGTTCTATAATGTCCCCTTCGATGCTTCCATGTCCTTAAACGACGAATTCAGCCAGAGGCTGGAACCCTTCTTTTTCGATGACATAAAAGATTTCGACGAGAGCTATCTTTCAGGTTTTTATTCTGATATGTCGGATATGACCACTTCCGACCTTAAGGAAGCAGCTCTTAAGAGATTTGATGAAATGTTCAACGAATATACCCTGGAGTTCATCGATGGCAAGGACAAAAAGATAATAGATACAAAGCCCTCCATGAGGATAAATGACGAGATCTTATATCTCATGCTCCCCTGCTGGTTCTATACATATATGCATAACGGTAAGACACACACCATCCTCGTCAACGGACAGACAGGAAAGGCAGTGGGCATCATCCCCTGGGATATAAAGCGGATGGCACTTATAACTGCCGCCATATTCATTCCCGTCCTCGCCGCCTCGCTGCTCCCCTATTTCCTTATGGGAGACGTCGGTCAGATAATGATCGGGACCCACCTGGTCATGGGCATGATCTTTGCAGGCATCCCCCTCATCACCGCAGCACTGGTAAGGATACGAAAGCTCAAGAACAGCGGATTCCTGTCAACCAGTCCATCCATATTCCGCTATGTAAAGAAAAGGCAGGCATAAAGATGTTATCGATACTTATATTTGAAATACTTACAGGCATATTCTTCGCAGTATCACTGACGATGTTTATCATCACGCGCATGCTGGAAAAGAATAACGATATCGGAAATACAAAGGGAAAGATCCGCGACTACAATAAGGGCGTCAGATATATATCTACCATGGACAGGATGGGCTCTTCCGCACAGGGCAAGTTCATGAAGACCTACGGCAGGAACCCCTTTGAGACTGACAACTTCGATATGTTCTCCGAAAACGAAGAAAACGGGGATGACTTTGAAGACATCCCCGATATAGATATACCTGTATTTAAGCCGCTTTAAACCCTGGCGTACTCAAGGGCTTTTATATTCATCTCCACGAACTGGGGCTTGACCTTCCTCTTCATGGCCTCGATTATATCCTCGTGGGTTATCTCACCAAGAAGCCCTGCACGTGATGCAGCGCCGAGAAGCACCATATTCATTGCCTTTGGAGATCCGATCTCCCTGACAGCAGATTCTGTATCCACGATAACGAGCTTTCCGATACCGGGATACCCCTTCAGGAAATCCGTCATATCAGAGCCCTTATAGGATGATCCCTTCAGTGCAGCCGTAACCGGCATTACTGCGCGGTCGGAAGTGATGACGGCACCTCCCTTCTTCAGGAACGGGAGCATACGAACTGTCTCAGAAGGCTCAAATCCGATTATAAGATCTGCTTCACCTGAACCTATCATAGGTGAATGGCATTTACCTATACGAAGGTGGCTCATGACAGAACCTCCCTTCTGGGCCATTCCGATGGTCTCTGCTGACTTTATCTCAAATCCCTTGGCCATGGAAGCAGAAGCAACGAGCTTTGATGCCAGGACTGTTCCCTGGCCTCCGACTCCGCATAAAACGATATTCGTACTCATACCTGCACCTCCTTACCTATGGCATCCACGGGACATATCTTCGAACAAAGACCGCATCCGTTACAAAGGGATGTGTCAACTACCACATGGCCGTCGCTTATAACGAGACCGGGACATCCTATCTCCTTTATGCACATCCTGCAGTCAATGCACTTATCCCAGTCCACAGAATAAGGCTTTTCGGGCTTAAAGAGCATAGCGCAGGGGCTTTCGAATATGATGGCCTTTACGCCGGGCATATCAGCCACTTTCTTAACGGCGGAAACTGCATTTTCGAGATCTAACGGATCCACATGTTCGACGGTCTCAACACCTACGCCCTTA
>CACXGG010000074.1 GCA_902767145.1 Oscillospiraceae bacterium
GAGAAGGGCGAGCCCATCACAAAGCTTCTCTATGGCGGTTATTCCACACTTTCCCTTGGTTATGCAGGCCTCTGGGAGTGCGTATATGAAGTAACAGGCAAGAAGCTTACTGATCCCGAGGGTGAGGCTTTCGGTCTCAAGGTAATGCAGGCTCTTAACGATGCATGTGCAAAGTGGAAAGGCGAGGAGAATATCGACTACTCCATCTACGGAACACCCCTTGAGTCCACAACATATAAGTTTGCCAAGGCTCTTCAGAGAAGATTCGGTATCATCCCCGGTGTTACAGACAGGAACTACATCACCAACAGCTATCATGTTCATGTTACCGAGAAGATCGATGCCTTCAAGAAGCTGGCTCTCGAGTCCAAGTTCCAGAAGCTCTCACCCGGAGGAGCTATCTCCTACATCGAGGTTCCCGACATGCAGAACAATATCGATGCTGTCATGGACGTTATGAAGTATATCTACGACAACATCATGTATGCCGAGCTCAATACAAAGTCTGACTACTGCCAGGTCTGCGGATTTGACGGTGAGATCCAGATCGTTGAGAGAGACAACAAGCTTACATGGGTATGCCCCAACTGCGGTAATGATGACGAGAGCAAGCTCAATGTCGCAAGAAGGACCTGCGGTTATATCGGAACACAGTTCTGGAACCAGGGCAGGACACAGGAGATCAGGGAGAGAGTCCTTCATCTCTGATAACAGTCCATGTATTATTGCGAGTTAAAAGACTGCGATATAGCAAACGGTATTGGCGTCAGGGTCACCCTGTTCGTCTCCGGATGCAGGAACAGATGCGAAGGCTGTTTTCAGCCTGAGACGTGGAACTTCTGCTATGGCAAGGAGTTCACGGACGAAACAGCCGAACAGATATTCAAGATGCTGGAGCCTTCTTATATAAGAGGGCTCACAGTATTGGGCGGAGAACCTTTTGAGCCCGAGAACCAGAAGGTCCTGGTCCCTTTCCTGGAGGAATTCAAGAGAAGATACCCGAAGAAGGACCTTTGGGTCTTCTCCGGATACCGTTATGATGACGAGATGACAGTAGAGGGAGTACATCCCCATTGTGAGTATACAGACAGATTTCTTGATCTGATCGACATATTGGTTGACGGCAGATTCGTATTAAAGTTAAAAGATCTAACTTTGAAGTATCGCGGATCGTCAAATCAGCGTATAATAGATATGACGAAGACAAGGGAGGGCGGAAAGATCGTCCTGTGGGACGAGGCCGGATCTTCAGACTGACCCTGGGGGGGATCATGCTCGATCGTATCAAACGCTGGCTGGGAATGGAAACGCCAAGCCAATATGTAAATCATTATTTCGAGGCCAGTAATATAAGGGCCAGCGTTTACATGTCCGTAATCATCATCGCTCTTGAAGTGTGGATGATAATAAATGCCCTTTCCTACTTTTTTGAAGATGAACGTACAAGATCCACCAAGTGGATCATTTCCCACCTTATCGCTTATGTGATCCTTTTCGTGGCGGCATCTGTTTCCCTTTATAATGCCGACAGGTATTTTATGAAGAAGACCACTGCCCCTGACAGAAAGAATACTGTCATCCTATGGTCTTTCAGTACCATATGTATCATCTTCGGAATGTATATCTCATATAACGACTACGCCAAGGGAGAGCAGATACTTACCTTTATCGCCATGATGCTCTTTGCCTTCTGTCTCATGGTGTGGAAACCGTATGTATCCATCGTCATCACCAGCATATCCTTTACCATCTTCTATATCATCATGTACAGCCTGGATAAGCCTTCATTTGCCACGAGAGTAAATTACTTCGTGCTGTGGGTGGCTGTAGTCGTAACGAGTATAAGTAACTATCAGCAGAAGAGGCTGGAGGCCGCCAAGGATGAGGAGGTCGATGTGGCCAGTGAGCATCTGCGTAAAGCTGCCATCATCGATGAGATCACCGGCGTTGCCAACATAAACTTCTTCAGGAAGAGATCCGTGGAGATGCTTCAGGATCCTGATGTTGATCCCCAGACTAAGATCTTCCTGTTCCTGGATGTAGAGAACTTTAAATCCTTCAACGACAAGTATGGTTTTGAATCCGGAAATGCTTTCCTGGGGAAACTTGCCAGGGACATGACGGAGATATTCTATAACGGTCTCGTGGCAAGACAGGGAGACGATCACTTCGTTATCCTTACTGACAAGGACGGCGTTTCCAATGATCTTGCCAAGCTCCGCGCCCAGATCTACGGTTACCAGCTGGAAACCCAGATCGGACTCAAGGCCGGCGGATATGTTCCCAAGGATAAGGAGACAGATCCCAATATCGCCTGCGACCATGCCAGATATGCATGTAACAGCATAAAGAAGAGATATGACCAGGATTACCGCGAGTATGACAAGGATCTGGACGATGAGTTCAAGATGAAGCAGTATATCGTTAATAATATCGATATCGCTCTGGACAGAGGTGACATCAAGGTCTACTACCAGCCTGTTGTATATGCCAAGGACAGAAAGCTCTGCGGATATGAGGCCCTTGCCAAGTGGAAGGATCCTGAATACGGATTTATTTCTCCGGGACTCTTTATCCCCATCCTTGAGGAGTACAGACAGGTCCATAAGCTGGACATGATCGTCATCGAGACGGTATGTAAGGATCTCCGCACACAGTTCAATAAGGGCAATCCCACTGTTCCCGTTTCCCTCAATTTCTCAAGGCTCGACTTTGAGCTCATGGATGCGGTGGAGGTGCTGGAGACATGCGCCAGAAAGTATAATATCCCCAGGGACTATATCCATGTTGAGGTTACAGAGAGTGCCCTGTCCGAATATCTGGAGACTCTCCAGGTAGACCTTCAGAGGATGAGAGATTACGGATATCCCCTTTGGCTGGATGATTTCGGTTCCGGATATTCCTCCCTTAATGTCCTCAAGGACTTTGATTTCGACGTCATGAAGATCGACATGAAGTTCCTTTCATCCTTTGCTGACAATCCCGAGAAGTCCAAGGCAGTTCTCAAGAATATCGTCAGGATGGCATCTGACCTTGGAATGAGCACTCTTACAGAGGGTGTCGAGACATATGAGCAGGCTGAGTATCTCA
>CACXGG010000075.1 GCA_902767145.1 Oscillospiraceae bacterium
ATCCTCCTTGAGACCGTCCATAAGGAAACAGGAAGAGACTACCTTTGTTCCGGGAGCTGTCTTGATGATCTGAAGTGCAGGACGGAGCATATCTCCTGTGGAGTGTACTGCGCCGGAAACGAGGCCGTCTGCATCACCTGTCTTGACCATCATGATACCGAAGTACATGGGATCCTTAACGAGCTTCAGGGCATCCTCTTCTGTAACGCCCTTGTTCTTTCTTATCTCATATAATGCGGAGGCATATGCTGCTGTCTTGGCGGCTGTCTCAGGATCGATGATCTCGATGCCCTGGATATCAGCACCGGCTTCCTTTGCAGTAGCCTCTACTTTGGAAGGCTCACCGATGAGAACGGGTACGGCGATCTTCTCATCTCTTAAGATGGAAGCTGCCTTTACTGTCCTGATCTCGTCTCCCTCGGGAAGTACGATCTTCTTGATGTCTGCTCTTGCCTTGATCTTTACGTTTTCGATAAGACTCATTTTCTGTCTCCTCTCTTATCAGAATTCGATACCTTCAAATCCGTCCCATACCGGTTTTCCCTGATATGTGAGGATGGGATCTTCGCCGTCCAGGGCTCTCAGTACGGAGTGTGCCAGGGCGTCCTGTTCCATCTCGCCGGGATATACGCTTACGGGAGCGATCCATTCGCAGCGCTCTTTGATGGTCTCAATGATGTCATTAAATCTCATAAGTCCGCCGGTGAGGAGGATGCCTTCAACGTTACCCTTGAGTACTGTACTCATCTCACCGATCTGCTTGCAGATCTGGTAGATCATGGTATTCCATACCAGGGTAGCCTTTTTATCTCCTGCCTCCACCAGAGCGTGGATCTTATCTGAATCTGCTGTTCCGAAAAGACTTACGAATCCGCCGCCTCTGGAACACATAAGACGGACGTCGCTTACGGAGTGCTCCTCGATGTAGTCGAGAAGTGCAAGTACGGGAACGCTTCCGATCCTGGTGGGTGTGAATGCACCCTCGCCGTCAGCTCCCATATTTCCGTCGATCATCTTTCCTTTTTCGTGAGCGCTTACCGTGATGCCGCCGTCGATGTGGGCAACGATGAAATTGCTGTCCCTGTATCTCTTGTGAAGGACATTATGTGCGTGGTACTGGGCCACTGCCTTCTGGTTGAGGACATGGGAGTGGGAGAAACGGTAGATGCCCTTGATGCCCGTGAGCCTTGCCAGGTCACAGTACTCATCCACATTGGTGGGGTTGAGGGTGTAGGCATCCTTTTTGTACTCTACTGCAAACTTCCATGCCAGCATAACGCCAAGCTTTGCGGGATGTTCGCTGCCGCCTACTCCTGCAACAGTATCGTCGTAGAGCTTCTGGTCGATGACCGTAACTCCGCCGGGCTGGGTATATGCAGAACCGCCGCGGCCAACAAAGATATCGATATCCTCAGGGGAGATATCGTGTCCCTTGAGCATATCCAGGATGACGTTATACCTGAAAGGTATCTGGTCATTTACATGCTTGAACTTGAGAAGTTCGGGAGCATCGTGGAAGAGGTTCTCTTCGAAGAGCGATGTCTCGTTTTCGTAAAGGCTCACCTTTGTGGAGGTGGAGCCGGGGTTGATTATCAGAAGCTTAAGGATCTTTTTGTCCATAAGGATCCCTCCGTAAAAATAAAAGTCGCTTTGGATTTTATCATCAAAAAGGGATACTAACTATATTTAATGCAATCATTTTTATGGTTGATTTCTGATACCATAGCTTAAATACGGCGTATTGACGGGGATCGGACTTCTGTGATAAAGTCGGGTCAGTAAAAAAGAAAGGCGTCATAGACGACAGGTGAGGCAATGTATAACGCATGATCAGTTGAGCGTAAGTAAGGCAGGTATGTCCTGCTGTTATCCATGAGTTTTTCTCGTGCGCTTGATCTGGTGATGCGATGCTTCCTGCAGTTGTCATAATGCGGATATATCGGTAGACCTGTTTTTGCGTACGTGCAAAAACAGGTTTTTTGTTAAGAGGTGATGCATATATGGCACAGATAAGCGTAAATAACCTGAGCTTTACATACGAAGGCAGCTGGGAGCCTGTCTTTGAGAATGTCTCGTTCAATATAGATACAGACTGGAAACTCGGCTTTATCGGAAGGAACGGAAAGGGAAAGACTACCTTTCTCGATCTTCTGAGGGGCAGATACGAATATTCCGGATCCATCGGAGGGGGAGTACTCTTCGATTATTTTCCCTATGAGATAAATGAGGAGGACCTGGAAAAGACCATATCCGACATGGTGGAGGTGTGGAAGCCCATGACCGGGGAGTGGCGTGTCCTTTCTGAGCTCCCTGCCCTGAAGGTCCCTTCCGAACTCATGTACCGTCCCATAAGGACTTTGAGCTTCGGAGAAAGGACAAAGCTGATGCTTGCGGTGCTCTTTTCCGGAGAGAACGATTTCCTTCTGATAGACGAGCCCACCAACCATCTGGACTTTGAGGCAAGGCAGACCGTAAAGGAATATCTGGCATCGAAAAAGGGTTTTATCCTGGTATCCCACGACAGGGATCTTCTCGATGCGGTGATAGACCATGTCCTTGTCCTGAACAGGAAGAACATCGAGCTGGGAGGCGGAAACTTCAGCACCTGGTGGGAGAACAAGAAGAGGAAGGATTCCTTTGCAAGAGCGGAGAACGAAAAGCACATCAAGGAGATAGGAAAGCTCAAGTCCTCCGCCGAAAGGTCCTCCGGATGGGCCGAAAAGAACGAGAACACAAAGATAGGATACGACCCCATCAAAGAGCACGACAGGACAAAGAATGCCAGGAGCTACATCGGAGGAAAGACAAAGAAGATGGAGGCCCGGGTCAAGTCCTACAAGGTGAGGATGGAAAGGGAGATCGAGAGGAAAGAAGGACTTCTTGAGGATATAGAACAGATAAGGAGCCTTAAGCTCTCGCCTTTGGAGCATCCCAAGAAAAGGCTTCTGGATCTTAAGGGATACACCCTGGGTTATAAGGACGGGGATACTCTCTTTGAGCCTCTTACCTTTGAGATCATGAACGGTGACCGGGTATTCCTTCAGGGCGCCAACGGATGCGGAAAGAGCAGCCTTATAAAGTCGATCCTCTATCACATCGCCACGGACAGGTTCACCGGGAACGGGTCAGGATCCACCCTGCTGGATGATGCGGGAGCAGAAGATTTCAGGGAAAAGGTAAATGAGGAAGGGTCAATGGAGACTGCCTCCAACATGATCGTCTCCTATATAAACCAGGACACCACGGGACTTCGCGGTACCCTTACGGAATACGCAAGGGAAAGGGGACTTGATGTCACCATGTTCTTTACTGTCTTAAGGCAGCTGGATCTGGAGCAGTCGGCTTTCGAAAAGGACATCTCGACCTTTTCGGAGGGACAGAAAAAGAAGGTCCTCATCGCAGGAAGCCTGGTAACTCCGGCACACCTTTATATCTGGGATGAGCCCCTGAACTATATCGATGTCTTTTCCAGGATGCAGATAGAGGAACTTATAGAGAAGTTCTCCCCCACCATGCTGATAGTCGAGCACGATGTGACCTTCAAGGAGAAGTTTGCCACCAAAACTGTCG
>CACXGG010000076.1 GCA_902767145.1 Oscillospiraceae bacterium
TATGCGGAGGAGGCAGAGGAGGGAGATCTTAAGGACCGGGTAAGCTCCTTTGTGGACTGGTTCGACGATATAAGGGCAGGATTTATCATGACCGATATATCCGAGCTCCTGGACAGGCTCTACAGGGATACCGGAATCGTCTCCCTGGTGAAGGACCGGACAAAACTGGAGATCTTCAAGGACTGGATCTGCGCACAGTATATAAGGTGCGGCAGCGATATAGCAGAAGTTGCATCCAGCCTTGAGGACCTGAAGATCAACATCGGATCAAAGGCCGCCATCTCCTCCAAAGCTGAGGCGGAGGGCAGGGTCCGCTGTATGACCATGCATGCAAGTAAAGGCCTTGATTTCAAGTGCCTGGTGGTAACGGAACTGTCCTTCTCATCAAACGGCGACAAAACGGGATGCGTCAGGTTCGAGCCCAAGAGAGGTCTGGTATTTAACGACTTTGACCATAGCAGCCTTAAGATAGACAAGTCCCTGGAGAGGATATTCTATGATGAGGATGAGAAGCTGGCGGATAATGCGGAATCCTTAAGGCTCCTCTATGTGGCCCTCACCAGGGGTAAGGAGCGCCTGTCAGTGGTCTGCGGAGCCACCCTTAAGCCGGGTGCAGGCAAGATGAAAGACCTTTTCGAATGTATATCCAAGATGGAGAGGACTGCACTTCCCAGGCAGTTCTGGATCTCCACCGGAGGCGGTATGGATACAGCTTTACTGGCTTCCCTTATGAGGCTTTCCGGGGGAAGTGACCTCTGGGCCACCATGTCCGGACTTTTCGGAACGGGAACAGAGACTCCGGTGATCACCATACCCTTCGGCGGGTTTGATCTGGAGTACATAGAACTGGTGCGCCTTACAGAGGCAGAAGCCAGGGCGCTTAAGCAGATCCCTGTGGAAGATCTTTTCGGGGATGCTGAAGCGGAAGAGAAGAAGACGGAAGGAAAGATGGTGGAGGTCTATAGCACAGGAACGGACGATGACGGCATGCCTGTATTCGCTCCATATGCTTATGAGGAAGCTGCCAGACTGCCCTTCAAGGTATCCGTCTCCCAGATAAAGTACGGAAAAGTCGAAGAGACCCTTCCCATCAATCTGGAAGTCAACGGTCTTGAGTATTTCATGAAGCAGGCTGATGGTGAGATAGGAGATACTCCCTCTGAGATCGGTACCTTTGTCCACCGCCTGTTCAGGTTTATGGATATGGAGCTCCTGAGGCAGGATCCCGGATCGTTTGAAAGCCAGATAGACGGATTTATAGATGAAGGCATCATAAACGGAAGGGACAGGGATCTTGCCCTGGCTTATAAGGACGGAATAACGGGATTTGCATCATCTGATATTGGTGCAAGGCTCATAAAGGCTGACAGGGAAGGCCTGGCAGAATATGAAAAGCCTGTGGTCTTCTCGGTTCCTGACGATTCCGGGGAATATTCACTTGTACAGGGAATGATCGACCTTATCTTCTCCGAAGAGGACGGAGAGATCATCATCGACTATAAGACAGATACTTTCCCGGAGTTTATGGCTAAGGAGGACATCGACAGGGAGGTCATAAGAAGACACTCTTCCCAGGTGGCCTTCTACGAGGGTGCCATCATATCTTCCGGTAAAAAAGTGAAGGAGAAGCTTATCTATCTCGTAAAGGAGGGAAGGTTCGTCACTCTTTAAGTTTAGAGGACTTCTTGCGGAGCTTTTTAAAGAATGCCTTCATGAGTGCAGCACATTCCTCTTCAAGGATGCCGCCTTCAAATTCCACCTTGTGGTTATGGCCATGCTCCACGTTAAAGATGTCATTACATGACACCACGGCGCCGGACTTGGGCTCATATGCCCCGAAATAGACTTTCCTGATCCTGGACTGCACGATGGCTCCGGAACACATGGTGCAGGGCTCTAAAGTGACGTACATATCACAGTCGTTAAGTCTCCAGTCGCCTATCTTTTTGCAGGCCTTATCTATTGCCACCACTTCGGCGTGAAGGATGGGGTTATTCTTTGACAGCTTTTTATTGTGGGCTCTTACCAGGACCTTTCCGTCCTTTACGATGACGCAGCCAATGGGGCACTCGTCCTTTTCGAAGCCTTTCTCGGCCTCTTTCAGGGCCTTTCTCATGAACTTTTCTTTCTCTTCCATGGTTTGGATTATATCAGCAAGGAGGAAAAATGCGAAGTGAGGGAGACTCATTTTTTCGCGCAAATATTATATATATTATTGACAAAACGGGTCCTGGAGAGTAAAGTGTAATGTGCTTTTTAATGCGAAATTGCGCTTTTAAGGCCGAAAAACTACCAAAAAGGCGGTAAGAAATGGCTACAATACAAGGTATGTGCAGGAACTGCGGTTCGCTCATCATGTTCGACAGCAGGGATGATGAATGCGAGTGCGTTTTCTGTAATTGCATATTCCCCTCAAGCGAGGCGGTAGAGATCTTCGAAAATCCCGAGGGAAGGACATTCCCCAACGAGAAGTTTGAACCCTCAAAGGAAAACAAACATCACCACACAACAAGAGTCTTCTCTGATGAGCATCTGGAAAAGGCCATCAAGAGAGATGAGATCGAAAAGGCAAACAAGGGCGAGACAAAGAAGGAGAACGAGTTCGAGATATCTCCCAACGACGTTAAGGCACCTAAGAAGCTGGTACTGGGACTTATCGGAGCCACAGTGGCAGTGGTTGCCCTGGTCATCGTCATCGCACTTCCCATGCATAATAAGAGGGTGAGCGCCACTGAGGATATCATGGCTCAGATCGATACTGTATTTGAGGGTATCGAAGTTGACTCCACTCTTGACGATTCAGGAAATCCCATCGGATATAACATCACCGGCCAGTCATGCCAGAACATCAGCGTCCTCACAGAGGATGAAGTCGATGAGGCTAAGGCTGAGGATATCTTCGAGAACTACTGCGGACTTCGCGCCGACGTTCTCGGTATAGACGGAAATGCTGAAAAGGGCGTAAGCATGAACATATACTGTGATGGCGGTATCTATTCCGTAAGCGGAGATGCCGGAGAAGTAAAAGTACAGTTTGAAGATGACAGCGCCTCATAAGGAATAAGACAAAGGAAGGTATTATATGGCAGACATCACCAATGCTATCAACCAGCTGAAAGCCATCGGACAGAAGAACAGCAATGTCGTCAGCGAGAGCGAGTTTGAGAACATTACAGATGAACTCGAGCTCAATCCCGAGGAGATGGAAAAAGTTACCAGCGAACTTGCCAAGTTAGGTATCAAGGTGGAAAGTACTGATGCCGAGGCAGATGCCCTTTCTGACATTACCTTAACTCCTTCTGAAGAGATCGCCGTAGATGACTCCGTAAGGATGTATCTTAAGGAGATCGGTAAGATCCCTCTGCTGTCTGCAGACGATGAGAAGGATCTGGCCCAGAGGATGCAGGACGGCGATATGAGCGCCAAGGATCTTCTTGTTGAATCCAACCTGAGACTCGTTGTATCCATCGCAAAGAAGTACATGAACAGAGGCCTTTCTCTCCTCGATCTTATCCAGGAGGGTAATATCGGTCTCATCAAGGCAGTAGACAAGTTCGACTACTCAAAGGGATTCAAGTTCAGTACATATGCCACATGGTGGATCAGACAGGCTATCACAAGAGCCATCGCTGACCAGGCAAGGACCATCAGGATCCCCGTACATATGGTAGAGACCATCAATAAGCTTACAAGAGTACAGAGACAGCTCATCCAGGAGCTGGGCAGAGAGCCTTCCATCGATGAGCTTGCTGACAAGATGGGCATGCCTGCGGACAAGATCCGCGACATCCAGAGGATCTCCCAGGATCCCGTATCCATCGACAAGCCTGTCGGTGAGGAAGAGGACAGCCACCTTGTTGACTTCATCTCCAGTGATGAGTATGTATCACCTGATGAGGAGGTCTCCAGGGACCTTCTTAAGGAAGACCTTATCAAGGTGCTCGATCTTCTTACTGAGAGAGAGGCTAAGGTCATCAGGCTGAGATTCGGTCTCGACGATGACAAGCAGAGGACTCTCGAGGAAGTCGGTAAGAGCCTTGGAGTTACAAGAGAGAGGATCCGTCAGATCGAAGCAAAAGCTATCAGGAAGCTGGGAAGATCCAGCTATGCTAAACGCCTTGAAGGCTACGCAGACTGATGCCTTTCGGAGAGCGGATACATTCCTTTAATAACGGTATCGTAACAGACGACGCTTTGGATTTTTCAAAGCGTTCGTCTTTTAATAAGGAGATTATGCTGGAGAGGATCTATCCCACCAGGGTCATAATCCCCATGAAGCAGCACTACGGTGATGAGGTAATCCCCACGGTGGGAATAGGAGAGCATGTTCTCATAGGACAGTGCGTAGGTATGCCTGCCCCCGGAACCTTTGCCGTGCCGGTGCACAGCGGTATCTCCGGAGATGTCACGGACATAAAGGAGATAACCCTTCCCAATGGCACCACCTGTAAGGCTGTTTACATAAAGAGCGACAGGAAGAGGACATTCCATCCTTCCGTCAGTCCCAGAAATGATGTAAATATCAGCGCCTCTTCCGTAATGGGCATCATCAAGGATGCCGGTATCGTCGGAATGGGCGGTGAGGGTATCCCCACAATTGCCAAGATAAACAGGGCCAGGATGTTCAAGGTGAACGAGCTGCTGGTCAACTGCCTTCAGAGTGAGCCCTATGCAGATTCTGATTTCGTAAGGATCGATAACTCCGCCGACTATATCGTCATGGGTGCCGTAGCCGTGGCAGGAGCCGTGGGCGTATCAAGGATAAGCTTCCTTATATCGGAAGATCGAAAAGAGGAGATACTGGCCCTTCAGGCAGCCATGGAAAGGACAGCCGGAAGATATTCAGGCTATGCATTTAATTTCAAGTTCTTCAGGAACAGATTCCCCCAGGGATACTACCGTCTTGTGGCAAAAGCCCTTTACGGCGTTGAGATAAGCGAGACAGAGACACTGGAGGAGACATGTTCCGCAGTGCTTTTTAACTGTTCCACCCTCTATGCCTGCTGGGAGGCCATAAGCGACAATATGCCGTTGGTTGCAAGGGTCCTTACGGTTACAGGTGAGAAGGGTATCAGAAATAACGTCATAGCTCCCATAGGAACGCCACTGTCAGAGCTCATGAACACGGTAAACGGCATGAGCGATACACAGAACCTGGTCATCTGGGGCAACTGCCTTACGGGACTCGAGGCGGAGGACCCGGACAATACCCCCGTTGTAAAGACAACTTCCGGCATCACCATCCTGCCGCGAAAAGATATCGCCACCATGGCATGTATCCACTGCGGTGACTGCAGCGATGCCTGCCCCATGGATATGGAGCCCGGACTTATACACCACCTCCTGAAGAAAGGAAGCGTGGAGGAGGCAGATCTTGAGGGTGCCAGAAAGTGCATCTCCTGCGGTGCCTGCTCCTATATCTGTCCTTCGGGAATAGACCTTACAAAGACCATCGCATCCTATGCGGCCTCCAAGAGGACATATACCACCAGGACCCACTTCTCTGTGGACAAGATAAAGCTTGGTGCCGTATCACTTCTCGAGGCTTATGAGGAAGAGGAGAAGAGCGGAGAAAGCAAGAAGAGCGACGATATCGTCCTGCCTTTTGAGGGAGGAAAGATCGTATGAGGACAGCGCCTTTTATCCACATCGACAATAATGTAGCGGTAATGGACCTGAAGATCATCGCTGCCCTTCTGCCCTGTGTCGTCTATGCCGTATTTTCCTACGGTATAAGAGCACTTGTCCTTACTGTATTCACCACGGCTTTGTGGATCCTTTGTGAGACAGCAGTCAAGAAGGTGACGGGAAGGGGAAGCCTTCGTGACCTGAGCCCTGCTGTCAACGGCATCGTACTTGCCATGCTGCTGCCCCCGGGAACCTCACTTTACATGGCGGCGGTGGCTGCCCTTTTCGGAAGTATAGTGGTAAAGGGGCTCTTCGGAGGCGAGGGAGCAGGATTTGTTAATCCCTCCGCTGCGGGAAGGCTTTTCGTTGAGATATGTTTTCCTTCCAGGATGGCAGGCTTTTACCCTGTGGGAGTAAAGATGCTCTCCTATAAGAGCCTTATCGATCCCGGCATCCCTCTGGAGACGGCATCAGCTGAGTATTCTGATTTCAGGCCGGTGGAGCTCATCGCAGGCAACTATCCAACGTTTATAGGTACGGGATGTCTCATCATGGTCGTTACGGGACTTGTCTACCTCATCATAAAGGGATCCATAAGACTTGAGACCCCGGTGGCATTTATAGCCATAATCATCATCGGAAGACTTATAGTTGATGTAAGGACAGATGTCTATAACACCTTCGTTTTCATCATGACGTCAGGTGTCGTCTTCACTGCTGTCTTCATCATGTCAGATATAACCACCACTTCGCGAAAAGGCCTTAAAGGTGTCCTTATGGGCATGATCGGAGGACTTATCGCCGTGGCTCTTTCCCTTCGCGGAAATCCTGCAGTTACCTTTTGTGTTCCCCCTCTGGCAGTGGGACTTATCTCCGGCTTTATGGACTTCACAGATTCCGCCGGAAGGAAGATGAGGGAGAAGGGAGGAGACGAAGATGCTTGAAGGCCGTTTTGTCCGAAAGATAACAGTTGAAGCTTTCCTTCTTGTAGTCCTGAGCGTTGTCCTCCTGCTCATAGGATCATTCCTCTCCTCTGATGAGGAGAACAGGCGTGTCCAGCAGAAATACAAGGACCGTTTCGGAGAGATCCTGGATGCTGACTACTACGAGGAACTCGATGCCTCCGCCTACGAGGGATATGA
>CACXGG010000077.1 GCA_902767145.1 Oscillospiraceae bacterium
ACGATTTGATTTATCTGTTACTATAATGTATTTTTTACTGTAAAGAAGGTAAAAGGAGAGATATCTTTGGAAAATAAGACCCTTATATCCCGGTCAAAGGAACACCATCTGTGGGACTGGGCTTTCTACATCTCCTATTTCTATGCATTCAACCTCGCCTTTTTCAAGACGACTCTCTATTCTGAACTCGATATATTCGATTACTACTATGAGCTGCGCTGGCTCATGTTCATAGCCACCGGAGTCATCCTCTTGGTGCTCATAAGGGATATCCTTTTCGTCTACGAAGACAGAAAGACCCAGATAATATCCCTGATACTTCTTCTCATCGCCCTGCCGGGAGGCTGGCGTGATGACACATCCTCAAGAACGGTATTTCTCTTTATCGCCATCATTCTGGCCTCCAGGACCAGATCTCTCAGGACCATCCTGAAGGTCGCCCTTTATAGCGGAACCTTCTGGCTTTTCATCTCCTTCATCGGATCAAAGATCGGATGGATCGAGGATCTTGTATATGGTGGCGGCAGGCACTCCTTCGGCATCATCTACTGTACTGATCTGGCATGCCATATCTTCTTCGTCCTGGTAACCCTCTGTCTTCTCCGTGAAGGTAAGCTGAAGATCTATGATTATGCCATCCTCATATTTGCAAATATCGCCAATCTTCTCTGGATCAGGGGAAAGGTCTGCGCCGTCTGCCTTCTTCTCCTTCTTCTGGGCATGCTCTGGAACCAGTTCGTGATCCCGCTCTTCTCCGGCATCTCCGGGAAGAAATATTACCAGGTCACAAGAAATGCCATCTGCGTCTTTCTGATCACCCTTCCGGTGCTCCTGGCTCTCATGTCCATCCTTCTTTCCTATTTCTACACTGACGATCCCGGGATCTTCTACAACAAGTATCCCATCATGCATACGCTCCAGCTGCGCTATGAGATGGGCTGTGAAGCCTTTGACCTCTATGAGGTCAAGAACTACGGTGTAGGCGTCTGGGAACAGGGCTACGGTTCATCCACCACTCCTCCCGACTCCTATTTTGTCCTGGATATTTCCTACATGAAGATCCTCTTCTCCTTCGGAAGAGTACCTCTTCTCATCTTCACGGGACTTCTCGTCTATACAGGCATACGAGCGTTCAGGGAAAAGAGATCATATCTTCTGATCCTCATGGTCATAGTAGCCATCGATGCAGCAGTGGAGCACCACCTGAGCGACATCTCCTACGACAGCCTTATACTCGCATCCCTGGCTGTATTTGACACAGAAAAAGGAGGATCGCTCCTCCCTTCTAAACTTTCAGATACCGCTAAGTCCAAGTCTTGACAGGGGATTTCCATAGCAGGCCGCTTCTACAGAAGCCTGCGGTATCCCGAAGGATAAAAGCCGCTCTGCCTCCTGACTCATATATGTAACTGAACCGCCCAGGTTTCCGCCTTCACCAAAATACGTCCTTCCGTTCCTGACCTCCACATCAGTGTCAGCCAGCTTATATACACCGTCAGGCATATGGGCACCCCTCATGGAATCTGAGACCACGATGATCCGGTCCTCCCTCAGGATCTTAAAGATCATACGAAGATATGAAGGCTCTATATGTAATCCGTCACAGATGACCTCAGCGAAAACATCCGGGTGATCCGAAAGGGCTCCCAGTATCCCTGGAGACCTCTTAAGGGAAGGATCCATGGCATTCATGAGATGTGTAACGCTGGTAACTCCCGCTTCAAAAGCCCTGCAGGCCGTATCGTAATCCGCTTTTGTGTGGGCCAGGGAGATAACATATCTGTCCTTGAACTCACCTATGAACTCAAAGGCTCCCGGAAGCTCCGGTGCGATGTCGATGATCTTCAGAAGCCCCGGATAATCAGCTTCCAGCTTCTCGATGAGCCTGAAACCGTCACCGGGATCTCTCATGGATGAGACATCCTGTACGGCAGCCATCTCTTTATTGAGGAAAGGGCCTTCCAGGTGGATGCCCAGGATCCTGCTGTGGGAGATACCCTCCGACTCCAGTTTCTCCTTCGCCCTCATGACAGCATCAAAACACCTGAAGATCTTATCCTCCGGCAGGGTCATGGTGGTGGGACAGAAGGCGATGACATCGTCCTTTCTGAGCTTTACGGCAAGGGTCCTGATATCATCCGCGATACCGTCGGAAACATCGACTCCGTAGGCACCGTGTATATGTGTATCAACAAAACCTGGAATATGCACATCAGCCTCCGAAGGGATGGGCCATGGTATCAACAGCCTCGTTAAGTGATGTGATGGAATCGTGAAGCCTTCCGATCTCTTCGTTCAGTCCTTCAATATCGATGGAATCGATCTTCTCCATGGTGGTGGCAAGATCTCCTGTAGCTGTTTCGGTAAGATCGTTTATATGTGTTACCGTATCTCCCAGATGAGCATCTGTTATCTCCTGGGATATGGCATCGATCTTTGACAGGGACTGCATGGATGCGTCACATACGGCATTTACCTTTTTCATGATAAAGCCTGCCAGGATCAGGATAGTCGCTGCCATCACCACAATACCGCAGGCGGTAATAAGCTGCATGAGGAATTCCAGCTTCTGATACTTTACGAGTTTCCTGTTCACCATCTCTTCGTTGTTGTAGTCCATACTTACTTCCTTTCACCTTCCTTTTCGTGATGTATCTTCTTCACAGCATACATCATGCTGTCACCTTCGTGGATGAAACTGTCTATCTCTCTTGTTCCGTCACTTAAGGCGATTCCGATGCTTATGGTCAGATCGTGATCGTTAACGCTTATAAGCTCCCCTATCTTCTTGTCCAGGGTCTTACAGTACTTATCGATCTTTCCCTTATCAAGGATACCATTGACTATAACGGCAAACTCATCGCCTCCAAGTCTGGCAGCAACACCCTTGGGGAATGTCCCGGCGATGGCCCTGGCCGTCTTCTGCAGGATCTCGTCACCCCTCTTATGGCCGAAGTTGTCGTTTATGCTCTTAAAGCGGTCGAGATCCATATAGAAAAGGGTCATCTTCTTTTCGGAATTATATTTCAGGAATTCATAGAAATACCTTCTGTTGAAAAGACCTGTAAGGGCATCGGTATTGGCGGCCTCCACCATCATCCTCTCATAGTTCTTCTCCACGGTGACATCCTCGATTATGATGAAATATCCGGATGTGTTGTCAAAGTAGTCTATGATCTCCTGTTCTGTAATATTCAGGATCTTGTCTTCGAATACAAACTGTCTCTTCCTGGTACGTGTCTTCTCGTTGATCTTAGCCTCTCCCACAGGCTCCAGGTTCTTCCTGATCCAGTTGTGCATATTTGTCTTCATCGGGATGTTGACGAGCCTCTTAAATGCGTCGTTCATCTTGATGGCCTTGTGGTGAACATCACAGAGCACAAGGGGGAAAGGAAGGTTTTCTATGAGTATCGTAAGTTCCAGTCCCAGCTTGCCGAAATCCGTAACGTCATGGGCAACGCCCACTGTTCCGAAGATCTTTCCGAAGGGATCATAAAGAGGTGTCTTATACGTCTTGAGCTGCTTCATGCCCTCACTGGTCTTAAGGGGCTCATCAAAGACACATGTCTTACCTGTCTTCATGGTCTCCTCTTCAGACTCCATACATACGAACTCGCCTGATGCATATTCCTCGGGAGTGATATCCCAGATATAGTAGTGGCCTCTTCCCCTGATATCCTCCTTGGTCTTGTGCACGGTATCGGAGAACTTTGTATTGACCTTCATATGGGCACCCTTTACGTCTTTGAACCATACAAGTGAGGGCTCGCTGTCGATCATGGTCTCCAGCATACAGCCGTTGAGCCATGCCATATATCTCTCACGGATATTTCCGATGAGCTTTTCTATCCTGAAACGCCTGATCTCATCATCCTCGGAAGCTGGCCATATGTCCCTGACCTTAGAAAGGATATCACTTACATCGGCTGCGTCGCCGATGTAGACGACACTCTTGAAATCCGTTTTCTCTCCTTTAAAAGCCTTCCGGACTTCATCCCGGTCATCGGTCACAAGGACGGCGAAAACATCTTTTTCGTCACTGTTGACCCTTACTTCGATATCCCAGTCGATATCCCCTCTCTTACCGTCAAACCCGCTTATAAGCTCAGTTAGATGGTCATCTTTAAGTCTGGTTCTAATATCGAGTAACATGATAAGACCTCCGGACACACATATTGATACAGTTTCATTTTCCCACAGATATGTGTCAGAGAATAGAAATCAGCATGTCCTATCTGTAAACATTATTTGAGGTCAGCAGAATCCATGATGATGGTAAAGGGTCCGTCGTTTACAAGGCTGACATCCATATGGGCACCGAAGACTCCCGTGCCCACATCGGGACATCTCTTCCTTATCTCTTCGACAATGTAGTCGTATAGCATCTCCGCAGTCTGAGGGTCACCGGCATTTATGAAGCTGGGCCTGTTCCCGTGCCTTATGTCGGCGTAAAGAGTGAACTGGGAGATAAGGAGCATCCCGCCGTTTACGTCAGCTATGGAAAGGTTGGTCTTGCCGTTTTCATCCTTGAATATACGAAGGCCCATGAGCTTTTTTATGAGCTTGTCGGCGGTCTCCTTTGTATCCTCTTTTCCTACTCCGATAAGGACCACATAACCCTTACCGATCTTTCCGGTAAGTTCCCCGTCGGATACGACTGATGCCTCAGATACTACCTGTACTACAAATCTCATATCTTACCCTTCTATGGCAGTTGTGGCTGCCGCCTCGGATTCATCCACGATACCAGCCTGGATATCAGCCATCAGGGCATCGTAAGCCTCGTGGGTGATACCGTAGTCAGAACCCTTGAGAAGGGATTCCAGGATGACGAAGGCCACATTGTTTATCCTGGTCTGGAGAACATCAGTACCATCCTCGGTCATAAGGACCTCATCCAGTACCTCAGTGGAATCGAGATAAGTTCCCCTGATCATACCTCCGAACTCCTGAAGGTTCAGGTTCTTTGTCTCCTTCATATCATCCAGGGCATCGAAAAAGTAATCTCCGCTGTCGAAGAAAACGATGGGGATATTCGCTTCATCAAAGGGAACATAATCCGACTTATGTACCGTTACTTCCCTGTAGACATCATCAGTGCCGTCGCCGTTGACGTCAGCCACGATATTCGATTCGTTGTAAAGAAGGCTGAAGCCGTTAGTGGAAGCAAGAGTGTTGTCATAGGCAACGTCATATGCCTGATAGAGCTTTCTTCTCATGGCATATTTCTGGGAAAGGTCCAGTGAGTTAAATCCGGCACTGGCATATACCTTGTCACCCGAGTAGATACTGTCGATACAGTACATGACCTCGATGGACTGCTGCTCGGCAGAAGACAGTGTGTTATAGAAATGTGTAGCACCCATAAAGTCCCAGGAGCCGGCACCAAAGGCCACGATCACCACATCAAATCCTGTCTTGTAATTCTGGATCTCCTTGGCAATGGTCATCAGGGTGGCGATACCCGATGCGTTGTCTGAGATACCGTCGTAGGAATAATCAGAAGGCACCTCAGATGATGAATAAGCATCATCATAGTGGGCTCCGATGACTACAGTCTTCCTGATATCGGAATAATTACCCTCATCGTCTGCAGCGAGGAAGCCATCTCCCTCTATCCTGATAATGTAGTTGGCGGAGGTGGAGCCGTATACATTGGAGAAAGTCTGGGTCTCGACTTCATAGCCAAGCTCCTCGAACTCCTCCTTTATCATCTGGCCTGCCTGGGCCTCACCTTCCGAAAAGGCTTTTCTGTAAGGGCATGCCTGGGCGAACTCCCTGGCAAAATCAGCTCCGTAGGTGCCGTAATCAGCAGGAAGGAGAGACTTTTCCGCCTCCTCGTCATCGGAACAGCCTCCCAGAGGCATAAGGATAAAACATGATGCCATAAGAGCGGCAACTGTCTTCAGGATCTTCTTTGTCATTTATCATCTACCCCGCTTATTACCATAAGTCTCTTTGTAAAGACAGCCAGGGCCTCGTCGGTATCTGCCGTCCTGACGATCCATCTTGAATCGGAAAGATCCACAAAATCGATCATCCTCTTACCCTGTCTTCTGAGGGAATCCTCCAGTGTCTTGACGATCATCTTAACCGGAGCGTCCCGGAGCATCACCGGAAGACCCAGTGCTTCATAGATCCTGGACAGGGGCTGTCTCCTTCTTTCATCTACAGACGCCAGAAGGCTCAGGGCAAGGGCCTCGCCT
This sequence comes from Oscillospiraceae bacterium, assembly GCA_902767145.1. Taxonomy (GTDB): domain Bacteria; phylum Bacillota; class Clostridia; order Saccharofermentanales; family Saccharofermentanaceae; genus Saccharofermentans. The sequence goes on from CACXGG010000077.1 coordinate 6,207, forward strand.
TCCGTATAGTTCATAAACCTGTAATAGCCTTCGATGGCACCGGCAAGCTCATTTCCAAGGGTCAGGAGCCTGGGATCCTTCTTCTCTATCCTGGTATGGGATGTATAGATCCTCCCCAGATATTCCCGAAGATCTCCCGGATCCTCAAGGCCTGTGATGAGCTCAAGATCGTCCAGGATGGCATATCTGATGACTGCCGCATAACCGTTGGACCTGACCTTTGAAGGGATGGTCCTGTCAAAGGAGGGATCGATCATAACAAGGTCCGGATCAAAGGGGACCGAGAGCTCATCCTTCCTGCCGGACACATTGAGCCTTGCTTTTCTGGCAACGCTTCCCTCTATCATGGCATTGAGAGTCGTGGGTACGGCGATAAAGCCGATACCGGGATCGAATATCTGCGCGGCAAAACCTGCTGCGTCAAGAACGCTGCCTCCCCCCAGGGCGATCATATAGTCACAGGGGCCAAAACCGAAGTCTGTGAGATATTTAAGGATCTCTTCAACGACAGAAAGCTTCTTTCCCGTATCCATGTTAAGGAGGGGGATCAGCACCGGCTTTACGCCTCTTTCGATGAACTGGTTCTCGAAACGGTTGTAATAATAACCGCTTACGGCGCGGTCAGACACCACGGCCACCTTAAGGTCCTTGGGATCCTTAACGCCGGTATGCTCCAGGACATAGGCTGCAACCTGGTCGAAAGCCACGCCCAGACCGCATAAACAGTGGTATCGTCTGTCACAATTTAAGATATCCATGCTCTATATAATATCATTTTCGTCGAAAAAGTGATACAATGCCCGTTGTATGTATTTTTAAATAAAAGGACGGACAGCTGAACAAATGAAGATCAGAACGAGATTTGCGCCCAGTCCCACGGGTTTCATGCACGTAGGAAACTTAAGGACAGCGCTCTATGAATTCCTTACCGCCAAGCACGAAGGCGGAGATTTTATCTTAAGGATCGAGGATACAGACCAGGAAAGATTCGTTGAAGGTGCCACAGACGTCATCTACAACACTCTCAAGACTGCAGGCATCACCCACGACGAAGGTCCCGACATCGGCGGCGATTTCGGTCCCTATGTCCAGAGCGAGAGGCTTTCCATGTATAAGCCCTATGCCGAGCAGCTGGTAAAGGAAGGCAAGGCATATTACTGCTTCTGCACAAAGGAGCGTCTTGAAGAGCTGAGGGCTTCCGCCAAGGAAGGCGAAGTCGTAGGATATGACAGGCACTGCAGGAACCTCTCCGAGGAGGAAGTAAAGAAGAACCTGGATGCCGGTATCCCCTATGTCATCAGGCAGAAGGCTCCCCTGGAAGGCGAATCCACATATCATGATCTTGTCTACGGAGATATCACCATCCCCAACGAGGAGCTGGACGACCAGATCCTCATCAAGGCTGACGGATTCCCCACATATAATTTTGCAAACGTTATCGACGATCACACCATGGGCATCACCCATGTTGTAAGAGGAAGCGAATACCTCTCCTCAACTCCCAAGTATAATGCCCTCTACGATGCATTCGGATGGGAGATCCCCACATATATCCATCTTCCCCTCATCATGGGAAAGACAGTGGACGAAAACGGAGAGACCACAGTATCCAAGCTTTCCAAGCGTCACGGCAGCACAGGCTTTGAGGACCTGGTAAAGGACGGCTACCTCCCTGAGGCGATCATCAACTACATCGCTCTCCTTGGCTGGGCACCCGCCGGCGAATATGAGAACCGTGAGATCTTCACCATGGATGAGCTCATCAAGGCATTTGATATAAAGGGCATCTCCAAGTCCCCTTCCGTATTCGACTACGATAAGCTCCTGTGGATCAACGCAGAATACATAAAGGCCATGGACGATGATACATTTATCGCTCATGCAAAGCCCTTCTTCGATAAGTACGGTATCTCAGATGACAAGTATCCCCTTCTCATTGAGATCTTAAAGCCCAGGATCACAAAGTTCACTGAGATAGAAGAGAAGCTTGCCTTCCTCGCTGACTACCCTGATTTCGACCTGGCTCTTTTCGAGCACAAGAAGAGCAAGTCCACCAGGGAGACATCCATCGATGCCCTGGAGGCAGCAACGAAGATCCTTGAGGGTACTGACTGGACAAGGGAAGCTATCTCCGGAGCCATGACAGACCTGGCTGCATCAAAGGAAGTAAAGAATTCCGTGATAATGTGGCCTGTCAGGATCGCGGCAGCAGGCGTTGCCGTTACCCCAGGCGGATGCGCCGAGGTACTTATCCTTCTCGGCAAGGAAGAATCCATGAGAAGGATCAACAAAGCATTGGGAAGACTGAAAGGAGTATAAGATAATGGCTGAGAGCAAGCATTTTATACACGAGATCATAGACGAGGAACTTAAGGAAGGCGGAAGATGCTACGGCCAGACCGTCCATACCAGGTTTCCTCCCGAGCCCAACGGCTACCTTCACATAGGTCACGCCAAGGCTCTTGAGATAGACTTCGGTACAGCAGAAAAATACGGCGGTATGTGTAACCTCCGTATGGACGACACCAACCCCACCAAAGAGGATGAGGAATATGTCGACGCCATAAAGGAAGACATCAAGTGGCTCGGTCACGACTGGGGCGACAGGTTCTTCTATGCTTCAGAGTATTTCGAGAAGATGTACGGCTTTGCCGTGGAGCTCATCAAGAAGGGCCTTGCTTACGTCTGTGAGCTTACTCCCGAGCAGATGAAGGAGATGCGCGGAGATACGACTACTCCCGCCCAGAGCCCCTTCAGGGACAGACCCGTCGAGGAGAGCCTGGATCTTTTTGAGCGCATGAGGAACGGCGAGTTCGAAGACGGCTCCATGACCCTGCGTGCAAAGATCGATCTTGCCTCCGGAAACTTCAACATGAGAGATCCGGTCATCTACAGGATCAACCGTCTTCCCCACCACAGGACTGGAAACGAGTGGTGCATCTACCCCATGTACGATTTCGCACATCCCATCGAGGACGCACTTGAGGGTATCACCCATTCCCTCTGCTCCCTTGAGTTCGAGAACCACAGACCTCTCTACGACTGGGTGGTAAACAACATCTCCGTTGAGACAAAGCCCAGACAGATAGAGTTCGCAAGGCTCGGTATCACCCACACTGTCCTTTCCAAGAGAAAGCTCAGGAACCTTGTTGAGACAGGCATGGTATCAGGCTGGGACGATCCCAGGATGCCTACCCTCTGCGGCCTCAGAAGAAGAGGATATACCCCCGCCTCCATCCGTGAATTCCACGAAAAGAACGGCGTATCCAAGGTCAACTCCGTAGTTGAATACGCATTCCTTGAGTACTGCCTGAGAGAGGACCTCAATAAGAACGCAAGACGTGCCATGGCAGTCATCGATCCCATAAAGCTCGTCATCGACAACTATCCCGAGGGACAGACAGAGGAGTTCGAGGTAGAGAACAATCCCGAAAAGCCCGAGGACGGCAAGAGGATCGTAACCTTCTCAAGAGAACTCTGGATCGAGCGTGAGGACTTCATGGAGGAACCTGCAAAGAAGTACTTCCGCCTCTTCCCCGGAAACGAGGTAAGGCTCAAGTCAGCATACGTCATCAAGTGCACAGGCTGCGATAAGGACGAGAACGGCAACGTTACCTGCGTCCATGCAGAATACGATACGGAGAGCCGCGGCGGCAACACTGCTGACGGAAGAAAGATCAAGGCTACCATCCACTGGGTAGACCAGAATACGGCAGTCGATGCTGAGATCAGGCTCTACGACCGTCTCTTCACCATCGAGGCTCCCGATCTTGCTGACGTTAACTATCTTGATTACGTAAACCCCGACTCCCTAACAGTAGTAAAGGGCGCCAAGGTAGAGGCTTCACTGGCAGACTGCAACAAGGAAGACCGTTTCCAGTTCCTGAGGATCGGCTACTTCTGTGCAGACAACAGAGATTCCTCAAAAGATCATCTCGTATTCAACAGAGCCGTATCCCTTAAGGACAGCTACAGACCGGAATAAGATAAGGAAAAGGAGATAGATATATGATCACAAATGACATCTTAAAGGACAATGCCAGGAAAGTCCTGGCCACAAAGTACTGGATAATCTTCTGCGCCCTCCTCATCGCGGGAATGATCGGAGGAGCCATAAGCTCTGCCCTGAGCGGTGCTGTCTATGGCGTTAATCTCCTGATCTCGCTCCTGGGGACCGTCATCGGTGCTTCTACGCGATCCGCAGCAGGCACAGCCGTTTCATTCTTCGTGGCCGGCATCCTGAGCTTCAGTTTTTCCCTGGTGGTCATGGTAGCAAGCTGCTCCATATCAGGTATCATCACGGTGGGTGTAAAGAGATTCACTCTTGAAGTAAGACAGGGCAAGGATGATATCGCCACCATCTTCTTCACTTTCACGTCAGGAAAGGCATCCAATATCATCAGGGTTACCATCTTCAAGTATCTCTACATCTGCCTCTGGTCCCTCCTGTTCGTTATCCCCGGCATCATCAAGACCCTTGAGTATTTCATGATCGACTATATGCTTGCCGAGAATCCCGACCTTTCACAGGAAAGGGCCTTTGAGATCACCAAGAGGACCATGGACGGCGAAAAGGCTTTCCTCTTCACCCTGGGTCTTTCCTTCATCGGATGGATCCTTCTCTGCCTCCTGACCTGCGGATTCGGAGCTATGTTCCTTAGCCCCTACATCCAGACCACAATGGCAGAGTACTACACATACCTCCGCACCAAGGCCCTGACAACAGGCATCGCCTCTGAGACAGAGCTTCCCGGAATAACAGTCATCTAAGAAAAAAGACAAAAAGAAAAGCCGGTCCATACGGGCCGGTTTTTTTATTTTCCAAATCTTATTCTATTGCTGCGTCATAGAACTCCAGGAACTGACCGAATAGCTCTTCATCCAACCTATGGCTCCATCTTTCACGGTCAAGATGTTCATTGAGATAATCTGTCTTATCCTCTAAAAACCGTTCAGTGTTTTCTTCAGCCTCATAATCATAGTCCAGTGTTTCAACATAAGAAGCGAATTCTGAGTTTAATTCATCCAGGTAAGTATTATCCGGATCCATAAAAATGTTATTGTGTCCTCTGTCTTCAAACCTTATGAAAGTAAAACGGGGATCATCCTTATATTCCTCATAGTACATATCTAATCCATATTCGATCCCAATAACATTATCATCAGCACTATGCACTATCATCACCCGGGCATCAGTGGAATCAAAGCCGTCCATAGCAGTATTTGACGCATACTCACCGAAATTAAAGAGCTCATGCAATGTGATAAATGGACGCATTGCATATATAACGCTTCCGGCCTGCTCTTTGCCACCGGATTCAAACATATCGGGAGAACTGTTAAATCCACTACACTCAATTACTGCCTTTACCTCAGGGTGATATGTCAGAACAGCACTTACACAATATCCGCCCCAGCTGTGTCCGAAAAGAACGATGGGAAGATCAGGAATATCCTCATTTGATTCCACATAGGAAATGGCATGGTCCAGATCTATAACGCCCTGGGGAACACCACCCATTCCCTCTCCTTCGCTCTTATCCATAGCAGTAGCATCATATGCAAAGACATAATAACCATTCCTTGCAAAATAATCTGCAACATCCATATATGAATTATGGCCGCCGTCACCAAATCCGTGGGCGATGATCACTATTCCCCGCTGATCATCTCCGTTACTGTAAAGATATCCTGCCAGCATCTGTCCCTTGTCAGACGGAAAAGAATATTCTGTACACTCTAAACCTTCGAAATCTTCCACTCGGAGCATCAAAGGCTCATAGCTTTTACCGCTGATATCAAAGTTATCTTTGTACATTTTTACGCAGAAAGCCCACCATCCTATAACCGTTAAAATGATGACAGCTAAAACTACGGAAATAACTATCTTAGTCTTTTTCTTCATAAAACTATCCCTCGGTCCCTTATATATCTATCCAACCGGCAGACTATCCCACCTGCCTATTCCAAAGTCGATTATACCACGACCAAAATACCAAAAAAGTACCATTCCGACATCGAAATGGTACTTTTCCGTTAATTTCATCCATTATTACCAAACAATTACCATTCTCACCTCAAAATGGTATTTTTCTGAGACTTCTGAAGCCAAAATAAAAAGCCGGTCCCGAAAGACCGGCCTTGGTTATTCAATTTAAGCTGTTATTACTTCTCAGCGGGCTTGATAACGAGCCAGCAGAGAGCTGCAAGTGCACCACCTGCAAGAGGTCCTACGATGAAGACCCATACATCGGGAAGTGCTGCTGTGTTAAAGAGTGCGGAAGCAAGAGATCTTGCAGGGTTTACGGAAGTTCCGGTGAAGTGGATACCGAAGATATGTACCAGTGTAAGGGAAAGACCGATAACGAGTCCTGCAACGTTTGAGAATTCCTTCTTGCTGGTAACGCCAAGGATAGCAAGGACAAAGATAAATGTAAGGAGTACCTCAACAAGAAGGGAGATACCTACGTTGTCCTCATAAAGTCCGTTGGCACCGAAGCTCGTATCAAAACCTGCAACAAGGCCAAGAAGGAGAGCACCGAATGCACCGCCCAGCACCTGAGAGATAACATAGAAGATGGCATCCTTTCCGCTGATGCCCTTATTGATCCAAACAGCAAGTGTAACTGCAGGATTGATATGGCATCCTGAGATATTTCCGATGGAATAAGCCATAGCTACGATAACGAGACCAAAAGCCAAAGCTGTCATAAGATATGCAGCATCACCTACTGCACCATTACATCCGACTGCAACTGCTGTACCGCAGGCAGCAAAAACAAGTACGCATGTACCGATAAACTCGGCGATATACTTTTTGAAACCCTCCATAATCCGTACCTCGCTTTTCTTATTTTTTGGCGTTAATAAAAAAAATTAACTTAAGGTCAAAATACCTAAAATAAAAATATCAGTCAACCGGTGAAAGGCTAATATAACTTAATTGTAAAGATACTCCTCGCCGCCATAACGGATGACTACCTCATTGTCGGAGCCTTCAGGGAGTGCCTCAACATGACCCACGATCCTGGATTCGATATTGAACTTTGAAGCGATGGCCATGATGCCCTGGGCAGCCTCTTCACTGTTGCAGTAGAACTCAACACGGTGACCGCAGTTAAACACCTGGAACATCTCCTTCATGGGGATCTCGCCTGACTCGTAGATAGCCTTGAAAAGAGGCGGAAGCTCGAAAAGGTTGTCCTTTACATATCTGATGTTCTTACCGAAATCGCGGCACTTAGCCTGTCCGCCGCCTGTGCAGTGGATGATACCGTCTACACTGCCCTTATAGTTATCCAGGACTTCCTTGATAACAGGAAGGAATGTCCTTGTGGGAGAAAGGATAGCCTCACCCACTGTCTGCCCGGAACCCGGGAGCTTGTCCGTAAGCCTGAACTTACCGCAGTAAGCCTTATCCTCACCAATGGTGTCGGAGAAGGACTCCTTATAATTCTCGAAATAATACTTGGAAAGGAGCATATGCCTTGCAGCAGTAAGACCGTTACTGGACATTCCTGAATTGTAGGAATCCTCATATGTAGCCTGACCGAAGGAAGCAAGTCCTACGATGACGTCGCCGGGCTGGATATTAGCTGCATTGATGATATTGTCGCGTCTTTCACGTGCTACGATGGTGGAGTCGACGATGAGAGTACGTACCAGGTCTCCAACGTCGGCAGTCTCACCGCCGCACATCTTGATGTCGATACCGAGGTCTGCCATCTTGCCGATCATCTCATCATATCCCTCGATGACCTTGGCGATAGCCTTTCCGTCGACCAGGTGTGCATTACGGCCGATGGTATTTGAAAGTGAAAGATTATTGATGGCGCCTACACATGCAAGGTCATCTGTATTCATGACAAGGGAGTCCTGGGCAAGACCCTTGAACCAGTCATAATTGCCTGTCTCCTTATACATGAGATAAGCAACGGAGGATTTTGTTCCTGCGCCGTCAGCATGAAGAGCCGTGCAATACTCGGGATCACCTGCTATATCCTCGATGAGCTTACAGAAAGCACCGGGGAAAACACCCTTATCCTGATTCTTTACTGCTGCCTTTACATCATCCTTTGTGGGAGATACTCCTCTGGAAAGATAAGACTCTGCTGACATGTGTTGGTCCTCCGTCAATATAATACTTGATCTATGTCTTCCGACACGGCCGGTAAGCCGGGTTCTGTAATGACGATCATCTGTCTAGACCCGATGTTTCCACCGGGTTCAAGCCATCTCCTCAAGGCCCGCGGACAACGGTTATGCCTTTCCACGATGTTGCTCCGGGTGGGGTTTACAAGGCCGGTATGTCTCCATACCGCCGGTGAGCTCTTACCTCGCCTTTTCATCCTTACCTTCATCCGAAGATGAGGGCGGTTTCCTTTTCTGTTGCACTTTCCTTAAAGTCACCTTCACCGGGAGTTACCCGGCACCCTGTCCTGTGGAGCCCGGACTTTCCTCACGCACCGGCGTTAGCCCTCAATGTGCCCGCGATCGTCTCGGCCGACTCGGAAAACACTATAATTTTAAATAAAAAGAGCGATAAAGTACAGTTACAAACTGACCAAGAATCTCACATCAGGAAATCTTTTTGTAAGTTCATCTGCC
>CACXGG010000078.1 GCA_902767145.1 Oscillospiraceae bacterium
GACGAAGAGTACTGCGATATCAACATTATTACCGCCGAGCTTCAGGCTGTCCGTACCCTCCTTGAGGATCTCGGAAACGATATTGGGAGCCACATATCTCTCGAAGGTCCTGGTGACCTGCTGTCTCTCCACCGCAGCCCTGAAGTAATTGACTGCAACGGACACGACGAAAAGGATGAACACACCAACCGGTATCCAGAGAGCGTGGGCAACATAGCCGTTCTCATATAGAAGGTAGGATCCGAAAAGTCCCGCGCCGATAAAGAGGGCACAGAGGAATACGGAGAAGCGGAGCTTTCTGTTAAAGCAGATATAGAAGAAAGCCGCACATACGGCAAAAGTCGCGATAAGCTGCACAGGGGTGGGTATCTCGTCCCTGAAGTTTCCGTCCAGGAAGCACTGGCAGACATTTGCCTGGTACTCGATACCATACATCTGCTCGTCCCTGGCGATAGGAGTAAAGTAGGAATCCTGAAGTCCCACGGTATATGGTCCGATAAAAACGATCTTCCCTGCGTAGAAGGAGGAAGGCACCTTGCCGGTGATAAGGTCGTTCAGGGATACGCCGTCATAAAATCCCCCGGGGCCTGCATAGAAGGGAACAAAGAACTGTCCCCTGGAATTCGTGGGTGGCGTTTCGATGGAAAGTCCCTGCTTTTCCATATAGATCTTTGCTGTCTGATATGCCATGGAACAGACCTGCTGACCCTCCTCAGGCTCAACATAGAGAAGGGCATGACGGAGGACTCCGTCCGTATCGTACATGGCATTTATATGTCCCAGAGTGGTTACGTTCTTAAGGGCGTCAAAGGGTTCCTCATAGTTAAGGATGGCATAGGAATCCGTGACCACGGTATCGCCCACGAAGGATCTCTTTGTACCGAAATCGGCAGTGGTAGCCACCACCACATCGAGTCCGGAACAGGTATCCACAAGGGCAGCATCGGCCTCTTCACTTGTCTCCCCTGCATAGAGGGTATCGATGGCCACTACAGCAGGGAGATTGTCGGGATCTGATGCCAGGACCTCCAGGGCTTCTGCCCATACTGAGCGGTCCCAGGTGTTATAAGGACCCAGCTCCTGGATATCCGTCTCATCTATACCGATGACTACGATATCTCCCGGCACGGCCTGGGGGGTCTGGAAGAGTGCATCCTGCACCCACATATCCGGACGCTTGAAAAGCCCTACGCCACAGAGAACTGTGACGATAAGGGCTCCTGCAAGTGCATAGATCAGATTTTTGTGTTTAACCCATGACCATGTAATCTTCATAGTAGGTTACCGAACTTCCGCCGGAAGTATATTTATAGGTAGTGGTTATCTTTAATCCGTTATCGATACTCTCCTCAGTTTCATATGTCTGGAGCTCTATCCACTGGCCGTTAACATAGCCCAGGAATACCAAGGGTCCTGTTTCACCGGGAGCATGGTCCTCCGGCGGTGCTTCATTACCTCTGATTATGCATACGATATGATCATCATTACCATAAGTAAAGAATTCAAAATTATCCTCATCGCCCTCTTCAACAGGTAATCCAACTATTACATCATATTCCTCAAGAGGGATGGCGGCTACGATCTCACTGACCGTAGGAGGCTCTGTCGGGGTAGGCGCAGGCGAGACTGAAGGCACCGGTGTGGATGTAGGCCTTGGTGTAGTCGTAGGCTTCGGTGTAGATGTAGGAGCTACGGTACTTGTGGGTCTCGGAGTCGAAGTGGGAGCCGGAGTCGTTGTCACCCTGGGAGTAGGTGTAAGACCAGATCCGGAAGGCACGGGAGTCGTGGTCGATCTCGGCGTAGGTGTAGGATCTCCGTCGTCATCATCTCCGCCGCCTCCGGGTCTCGGAGTGGTGGTAGGAGTTACAGTTCCCGACGGTCTTGGTGTCACCGACACAGTGGGAGACGGTGAACCTGAAGTCTCTGAAGGATCAGATGTTCCGGATGTCTCACCGGGCTCTGTGGAACCTTCGGTCTCACTTTCCTCACTTGACTCGGATGTCTCAGTCTCCATGGTCTCGATCCTGCCCATGATTATGTCAGGATTCCAGCCTGTATATTCGCAGACCTTGTCGAGAAGATCGGGATCCTCACGGAGTCTGTCCAGAACAAAATCAGGGATGTCATACTCATCGATGATCTCCAGCTGGAACTCAACGGAACCCTCTGTCCTGTCATAGAAGAGATAGACCTTTACCAGCTGGCCGCCGCTTACGTCTGTCTCCTTCTCTTCTCCCGTTACGGGATTAATACCTGTTACATGGACTCTTCCGTCAGTTACCAGGATGCACTCTCTTCCGTCATCATCTACGAAGACATAACCGGAGGTGCCCCTGATACCAACTATCATGGTGGACGTCTTGATGTCCATGGTCTCATCGGGCTCCAGGGGCTTCTGTACATCAAAGTAGAGTCCGCCCTGTGTGAGCTTCAGCTCGATCTGCTTTCTCTTCTTGGAGAATTCGGCTCTGGAGTTCTCATCCAGAGTGATTATCTTATCGTCATCAAGGCCTATGGATGCCAGGCTGGCAGATCCCGTATTGATGGCATCTCCGCTCTGGAACCTTGCATTTTCCATGATGGGCTTGCTGTTGCCGTTGCTGTCTTCGATATTGACTGTTCCTTCAACACGGAGAAGCCTCATGGTGGTGGCATAGTATCCGGAAGTTCCCAGGATGATGGCGACTATTATTCCCGCCAGGATCACGCCGGCGGAACTTCCGACGATTATCTTTTTCTTCTTAGTGAGCTTATCCCACTTTTCTCTGATCTTATTCATACAAAACACCCATTTCCTTTTCTGCCTTGCGGCACTGACTATATTATAGACTAAGCATATTTATTAAGAAAGATTACGGCCATCTGTCCTCAGGCACCGGATAGAGAGATCTTTCTTCGCTGTTGTAGTAGTAATATCCGTGATCACACTCCACCTCTATCTGATGGCCCAGCTCCGGATCACCGTCGACCCAGTAATCTTCCATTCTGTAACAGGTATTTCCGTATATGTCAGTCGTGCGGGTCATACCTATCGTTACACCTGTTCCATCGCTGTTCTTGCCCAGGAAATCCACACTATTCGGATCACCTCCGGTAATAGAACCAACATTGGATATCGATCCATTTGTAAACTCAGGGTCACCATCGTAGACAGGTCCTGTATCCACAGGGGTGATGGTGGGCATGGGAGTCGTGCTCGGTGAAGGCGCCGGTGTCACTGTAGGTACAGGTGTTACTGTAGGTGCAGGAGTACTGGTCACTGCCGGAGTAGCCGTAGGTACAGGTGTAGTGGTTACACCGGGCCTGGGGCTGGGAGTAGGCGTACCTGTAGTACCGGGCCTGGGAGTAGGTGACGGCGTAGTTGTCACGCCGGGGCCCTGTGTGGGTGCAGGTGTTCCTGTTACTCCGGGACGCGGGGTAGGCGTGGGATCGTTATCGTCGTCATCATCGTCTGTTCCGGGCCTTGGTGTCACAGTGGGAGTAACTGTTCCGGAAGGAGCAGCCGTGGGGGTCACTGTTCCGGAGGGAGAAGGTGTGGGAGTACCTGATACTTCAGGATCTGATGACTCTGAAGGTTCTCCGGATTCAGAGGCTTCAGTCTCCTCGACTTCCGTGATCTCCAGGATAGCCTGGGGATCCCAGTCGTTAAAGTCACATACCCTGTCCAGGAGCTCGGGATCTTCAGCGAGCCTGTCGATTATGAAGTCCGGGAGGTTCTCCTCGTCCACGTCCTCAAGGGTGAACATGATGGAATCCTCCTGCCTGTCGTTAAAGAGGTAGACCCTTACCATCTGGCCGCCGCTTACATATATCTCCTTGGTCTCGCCTGTTACGGGATTGGTGCCCACGATGTGGACCTTTCCGTCAGTAACCAGGATGCAGTCGTTACCGTTATTGTCTGCAGTCACATATCCGGAGGTTCCCCTGATACCAACGATCATGGTGGACGTCTTGATGTCCATGGTCTCATCGTCCTTCAGGGGCTCCTTGACGTTAAAGTAGAGGCCGCCGTCTGTAAGCTTCAGCTCTATCTGCTTGTTCTTCTTGTGAAATTCAGCTCTCGAATTCTCATCGAGGGTTATTATCTTGCTGTCATCCAGGGCAATGGATGCAAGGCTGGCGTCACCTGTGTTGATGGCATCGCCGCTCTGGAACCTGGAGTTTTCCATTATGGGTTTGCTGTTGCCGTTACTGTCCTCGATATTGACAGTACCTTCGACTCTCAGGAGCCTCATGGTGGTGGCGTAGTATCCGGAGGTCGAGAGAACGATCGCCAGGATGATACCGGCGAGGACCACACCTGCAGATGTTCCGCAGATGATCTTTTTCTTCTTCGTAAGTTTGTTCCACTTCTCTACAAGCTGTCTCATACTTACCCCCTGTACTGACTTACCCGTTCCCCTCGTATGGCTGTTGCTTGTATCGACTCTATTATCTTATAATATTCGCGATACACTTTTCTACTTTGATTTTCGAAAGGGCAGTCCATGAAAGAGAAATTCTACGTCGATATTGTAAGAATCGTTCTTACCATCCTCCTGATTCCTTTATTATTTGTGTTTATCAGTTCTCTGATGGCCAAATCCACCATCTATAATCCCGCCTACTGGAGAAAGACCCTTCTTTCCACAGATGTGATCGATTACCTGGTGGATGACATCATGAACGACGAGGAGAACGAGAGCCTCTTCAGTGACCTTGATCTCGACAAGAAGGAGACTAAAGAGATGGTCTCCGCATATGTGGACATCTGCCTTGACGAGATCTTCGAAGTCCTCATCGACGGCGATACCAAGATGGACCGCGACAGGGTCGATGAATTCCTGGATGATTATTTCATCGAACCCCTGGAGGATCAGGGAATGACTGACATCGAGATCGAAGAGGAAAAGCAGGAGTTCTACGATACTATGGATGAGTCATTGTCCGAGATCGAAGACGACCTTGACGAAATGGGATACTATCAGGGAATAGACAAAGCCGTCCGTTACCTGAACATCTCCCTTATCGTGGAAGGTATCATCATCGCTGCCATGTGCATCGTCATGATATTCATGCATCAGATCAAGTTCCGCGCGATCCGGAATATCGGTATCGCAATTTCCGTATCCCAGCTGGGAAGTGCTTTCATCGTTACGCTGGCCTGGATCACTCTTGTGGCCGGTCAGAAGGCTGTAGAGTCTGACGCCGAAGAGGTCGTCATAGATCTGCTGACCCGTAACGTGGGGTATTTTGCCCTCATTCACGTTGGACTGGTGGTAGCCGGTATCATCATAGCGGTGATCTGCGGCAATCTTACCAGTCAGGTAAAGAAAAGAGATGAGGGTTTCGAACCCCTTGAGGAGATTTAACCTACCTGCTGCTCTGCGGCATCTGCCTTAGCGGAATAAGCGGAAAGGCCGGATGTCTCTGCAGCTGCTGTTGAAGCCTGTGTCTTTTCCATCTGCTCCATCAGCTTGTCGTTTCCTTCTGCTGACTCGCCCTTGACTGCTGCCTTGATGGCGCCGCCCATGAGCTTAGCCATGTCTACCTGTGCCTGAAGTTCTCTCTTCTCCTGCTTGTTCATACCGAAGCTGAACAGCGCGGATCTGTTGTCGTTTACTCCGAAGATAAAGTCGAAATGCTGTACTACGTTATCTGCATACTGTGTCTGCTTCTCGGATGTCCTGAGGCAGATCTTGATATCTCTTGTATTGTAGGGATATACATGTGCTCCCTTGTTCTTTGAATCACCGGAAAGGCTGTTCTTATTGCCGAAGAGCTTGATGATGACACCGTCCTCCTTGAAGGTCTCGGGCTTGCCCTGCTCTGTGGGCTTGTTCATCTCTGTATAGAGCTCATAGCTCTCAACCTCATCATATCTGATGACTTCGTGGTTGAGCTTTGTAACGCCGTGCTTCTTGTCGATGACTACCAGGAAACCGTGCTCATCATAGAAGACGATGCCCTGATCCTTCTTCATATTGAAATATGACTGTGCCTTGGAGTTTACGAGGATCTGCTGATAGATCTTCTCTCTCTTCTCCATAAAGTCGATATGACCCTGGACAGTCTCCTTATCCATCTCGGATACTCTGATAAAGCTGCTGCACTTTTTCTTACAGTCGCTGCATACATATTCCTTATTCTTGATCTTATCCCTGCTCATGGGGCCGCACTCTGCGCCACAGAGACAACATGTCTGCTTACCGAATAAATTACTGAAAAATCCCATTTTGAAAACCTCCCGCTTTCTGTTGATATACTGCAATTATATCGGCCCCGTTTTTGTGAGTAATCATACATAAGGATGATTTTTTACAAACTATTTCGAAATATCACGATTTTGACATCGAAGTACAAAAGTATCAATAATGTTGTTTTTCCGCTGAAAATATCGGATATAACCTTAATTCTTCATTAATTAATAATATAAAGATTGAATTATTCACGGCCCCCTTGATATTATTATCGAGGTTTTTAGGGACGGAGGTATCTTAGATTGGAAAGACTAAGTGTAAAGAAGCCATTTACAGTACTTGTAGCGGCTATAATCATTATCGCGATGGGCTTTGTATCGCTCACCCACCTTTCCATGGATCTTTTGCCTGAGATCGACCTTCCCTACCTTATCGTTATCACTGCATATCCCGGCGCCAGCCCCGAAAAGATAGAAGACACGGTAACGGTCCCCATCGAAAATACCCTGGGTACCATCAACGGCGTTAAGAACGTCTCCTCTTCAAGTTCCGACGACTACTCCGTAGTCCAGCTGGAATTCGAGGACGGCACTGACATGAATGCCGCCACCGTCCGTGTATCCGGTGCCCTTAACCAGCTGGAGTCCTCCCTTCCCGAAGGTACCATGACTCCCAACATCCTGGAGATCTCCCTGGATATGTTCGCCACCATGTATGTGGCCGTGGAGCGCGAAGGATATGATATCTATGAACTTACAGACTTCGTAAACTACGAGGTCATCCCCTATATATCCAGGCAGGACGGCGTTGCCAGTGTCACCACTGTAGGTCTTGTGGAAAAGAGCATCCAGGTGGAGCTCAACCAGGACAAGATCGACGATCTCAACGAGGACATCCTGGAGGAGACAAACGACGCCCTGGCAGATGCCCAGGATATGCTGGACGATGCAAATGAAGCCCTTGAAGAGGCCCAGACGGAACTTGATTCCGCCCAGGCAAGCTTCGGAGATACTTTTTCCTCCGCCCTCTTCTCCCAGTTGAACCTTCAGTCGGGAGATATGGCCGATGATCTTAAGGACGGTATCGCCACACTGAGGGAAAGGCTTTCCGCCCTGAGCGACGGACTTGATTCCGCCAGCACAAGTACGGACGCATCCCTTTCCACAGCCCAGGAAAGAGTGGACAGCACCCTTGAGACATTAAACGCCGCCATCAAGCTCCAGACAGATGCCCAGGAGATCCTGGCAGCTGCACAGGAGAATGCGGACACCACCCAGACCAACCTCGATGCCAGCACCTTCGCCCATGATTCCGAAGAATACCTGGCTCTCCTTCAGGCTGTCACTGATGCCCAGACCGATCTGACACTGGCCCAGGAGACATACGACGCAGCCTCCGAAGAGGTCGCTTCCGCCCAGGCCGATTATGACGATGCAGTCGATGCCCTGACCCAGGCTTCCATGGAGGGTCTTGGCCTTACTCCTGAGCAGGCAGCACTTCTCATCGCAGATATAAACGATCTTAATGACGATCTTGATGACGCCTCCGACAACATCAACGGAGATTCCGTCACGGATCTTGTCACCACCACCACAGATCTTGCCAGCCTTCTTACCAGGGCATCACTGATCATCTCCCAGATAAGGGCAGCTGATCCCCTGGGATCCATGGCAGATTCCCTGGATAATGCCGATGCCTCCCTGGCAGGAATGAACGAGATGGTGGACTCCATCCCCGCCATGCTCACGGGACTTCAGACCATGACATCAGGTCTCACACAGGCACAGCTCGATGCTGCAGTAGGATTCTCCACAGCAGCCATCCAGCTCTCTGACGCCCAGACCCAGCTGGATGCTGCACAGGCCCAGTATGACGCCGCCCGGGAAGAAGCCCTCAAGAATGCGAACGTGGATGACTTCATAACTCCCCAGACACTTTCACAGCTCATATATGCCCAGAACTTCTCCATGCCCATCGGTTATATCGATGATCAGGATGATAACTCCTGGCTCCTCAGGGTAGGAGACGAGTTCGGAAGTGAAGAGGATATCGCATCCTCCCTTCTTATGGACAATGACATAATCGGAACAGTAAGGCTTGAGGATATCGCCGACATCACCATCATCGACAATGCCGATGACAGCTATACGAAGCTCAACGGATCCGACGGCATCATCCTCTGCGTCTACAAGTCCTCCAGCGCCGGAACCAATGATGTATCAAAGCTCTGTAACAAGGCTTTTGAGACCCTTTCCGAGGAATATCCCGGAATGCACACCATCAACCTGGTGGACCAGGGTATCTATATCAACATGATCGTGGAAAGCGTTTTCCAGAGCATCATCATCGGTGCCCTTCTGGCCATCGTCATCCTGGCTCTCTTCCTTAAGGATGTAAAGCCCACCATCGTAGTTGCCATCTCCATTCCCCTGTCAGTCCTCCTGGCCATAGTGCTCATGTACTTCACGGGTCTTGAGCTCAACATGATGACCCTGTCGGGACTTGCCCTGGGTATAGGAATGCTGGTGGATAACTCCGTCGTTGTTATGGAAAATATCTTCAGGCTCAGGGGCAAGGGACTTCCCGCACCCAGAGCCGCAGTACAGGGCGCAAAGCAGGTAAGAGGATCCATCATCGCATCCACCCTTACCACGGTGTGCGTATTCTTCCCTGCTGTTTTCGCTTCAGGAACGGTCAAGTCGCTCCTCTACCCCCTGGCCCTCTCTGTAGGCTACTGTCTCGTGGCCTCCCTTGTTATCGCCATGTCCGTAGTCCCGGCTTCCTGTTCCACCATAATGAAGAACACAGTACCCAAGGAGCATAAGCTCTTTGACAGGATACTGGAAGGTTACGGAAAGACACTTTCCTGGTGTCTCAGGTTCAAGGTGGTGCCTCTTGTCATCGCCGTTTCCCTTCTGGCCTTCTCGGTATATGAAGTCCTGCGCATGGGTATCGTATATATCCCTGAGATGACTACTAACGAACTTAATATCACCATCGTCACCCCTGAGGAGATGACCCGCGAGGAGTCCTATCTCAAGGTGGACGAGATCATGGACGACATCCTTTCCGTAAAGGGCATCGAGGACATCGGTGTCATGGATTCCGGAAGTACATCAAGCTTCCTTATGGCGGGTACCTCCGACGGATCCTACGGAACATATATCTGCTATGCAGTAGCTGACGAGAAGTCCTCCGCAGAGGATATCGCGGAGATCGGTGCGGCCATCGAAAAGGCCACCGCCGATTCAGGCTGTGAGGTAACCGTCGAGGCGGGATCCATGGGATCCATGTCCTCCATGATGGGATCCTCCGGAGTCTCCGTACAGATCTTCGGTAACAACTACGACGAACTGGAGAGGATCAGCGGTGACATCAGGGCCATCATGGAAGACCAGGAAGGCCTCACTGAGGTCCATGATTCCTTCGGCGAAGGAGATCCCACCCTCCAGGTCATCGTCGACCGCGACGAGGCCATGAGATACGGCCTTACCGTTGCCCAGATCTATGCGGGGATCGCAGGCCATACATCCACATCCGTCACCGCCACCACCGTGACCATCGACGGAACTGAGATGAAGGTCAATATCGTGGACAATACAGATACCATCACAAAAGAAGACCTTATGGATATAGAGTTCGAGGAAGTGGATATGACCGGAGGCGCCTCAGGTTCCGCCGACTATTCCGATATGGCCTCAGCATTTGAGGATATGACGGAAGAGGACGAAGAGACATCTGAGGAGAACGAAGAAGCCGAAGAGCCTGAGGAAGAGGAGGAAGAGAAGGTTACTACCCACACCCTCTCCGAGTTCGCTGAGGTCATCGAGACCACATCCTCCTCATCCATATCCAGAGAGAACCTGACAAGATATGTAACCGTATCCGCATCTGTAGAAGACGGATATAATGCGACCCTTATCTCAAGAGAACTGGAGCCCAAGCTGGATGATTACCAGGAAACACTTGAAAAGGGCTATTCCGTGGAGATATCAGGTGAATCCACGGAAGTAATGGAGATGGTGGTACAGATGCTGGAGATGGCAGCCCTTGCCCTTCTGTTCATCTACCTTATCATGGTAGCGCAGTTCCAGAGCCTCCTGTCTCCCCTTATCATCCTGTTCACCATCCCCCTGGCCTTTACGGGAGGTCTCATAGGACTTCTTATCACGGGCATCCCCCTGTCCATGCTCTCCCTTCTGGGCTTTGTCGTCCTGATGGGTACCGTCGTTAATAACGGTATCGTTTTCGTTGACTATGCAAACCAGCTCCGTATCGGCGGACTTGAAAGAAGAGAGGCCCTTGTGGCCACAGGCATCACCAGGATGAGGCCTATCCTTATGACGGCACTTACCACTATCCTGGCCATGTCCATGATGATCTTCGGAAACGGCATGTCTGCCCAGCTGGGCCGCGGTATGGCTGTGGTCATCTCTGCCGGACTTCTCTACGCCACATTCATGACGCTCTTCATCGTTCCTGTCATGTACGATATTCTGTTCAAGAAGCAGCCCCTCAATGTCGATGTAGGCTCCGATCTGGACGAAGCCATCGACGATGCGGCAGATTACCTGCTTTCACATGGAAAAGCATGATAATTATGGTTACTTTTACCATACAGCCTCCCGTTTATGCGGTGTTACAATAACATCGCCTGAAGAAAGAAGGGATCAGACAAATGGCAACGACTAATGAAGATTATCTGAAAGCCAGGAAACTGGGAAATAAAGAATATCAGAAGGCCTTGAGCGAAGGCCGTTATCCTTATCTGCCTGCTCTCGACTATATGCTGGGAAGCAGGACCACAATGATCGAGGAATCCCTGGGAACCAGGGAGATCCCCCTGTATCTTGTAGTAGGTACGGAGACCAAGGGACGTCAGGATGCTTTTGCCAGAAACTTCATGCCCCTTTTAGGTCCGGATACAGAATTCGCCATCAAGTGGATGAACCTTATGAACTACCAGACAGAGCATGGTATCGACGATGCCATCAAGGTAACGGAGTTCATGGGAAAGTTCTACGTGGGAGAGGGCAACAAGAGGGTATCTGTCCTCAAGTTCCTCGAGCAGCCCACCATCCTCGCCGATGTCACAAGGGTACTTCCTCCCAAGTCCGACGACCTGGAGGTCACCATCTACTACGAATTCCTGAAGTTCTACAAGTGTACCGCTATATACGACATAACATTCACCGAGAGCGGCTGCTACGACAGGCTGGCAGAAGCCATTGGCAAAGACCTTGAGTCACCCTGGGATGAAGATACCATCATGGACCTTAAGTCCGCATTCTATAACTTCACCCTGGCATATCTGGCAGGCGGCGGAAAGACGCTGTCCATCACAGTGGGCGACGCTTTCCTCATCTATATCGGTATATACAAATATGAGAGCCTTATAAACACCCCCTCCGATGAGATCAAGAAGAACCTTGCTCCCATCTGGCAGGAGATCAGGATCAAGGCCAACGGTGACCAGATCGCCTTCTCCGAGGAGCCCCAGCTCCAGAAGAAGAATGCCATCCCCATCATCGACACTCTCATAAAGAAGCCCTCCTACAGCGAAAAGAACCCCCTTAAGGTGCTGTTCCTCTACGAGGGAACCTCCAGCAGATCAAGATGGGTCAACGGCCACGAGGAAGGACGTAAGGCCCTGGAGGAAGCATTCCCCGGCATCGTTAAGACCATGACCTGTGAGTGCAGCGTGGAGGAGGATGAGTTCAATGAGGCCATCGAGGCAGCCGCTGAAGACGGTGCAGATCTTATCATCACCACCAGCCCGGTCCAGATGGA
>CACXGG010000079.1 GCA_902767145.1 Oscillospiraceae bacterium
ATACTGCATACAAGGACTTTTTCATCGAGGGTCTGTCAGAGACCACGGATACGGTCATCAAAGAGATCTATATGGAGATCAGCAGTGATGACTATGGAAACTTCACCATCGATCTGGATGAGGATGATATCTTCCCATCCACCATCGGGGAATTCTACCTCGTTATGGATGACATATCTGATGATGCCATGCTGGCTGCCTGCGAGATCCTCCACGATGACGGCCGTATGACCGACGAGCTCTATCTGGATGCGGTAAGCGAGTACTGGGAGACAGATCTTCCCCCGGGACTTGAGCTTCAGGTCCTTCAGGATGACGGTATATACAGTGAGGTAGTATTCTTCGAAGGAAGTACAGTAAACTTCATTTTTGAGACATGGGACTACTACATGCAGGGCGATTCCTTCAGATATACCCTGACACTGGACGGAGAGCCTCTGGTGGAGGACGGTATTTATGAGGTGACCGGTTCCTACTCGGAGAACATCTTCATACAATATGATCTCGGCGATGAGGAAGATATCCCCATGGGTGTATATGATCTGACGATCTATGAGGAAGGAGTAAATGTCCAGGATGTTCTCTGTCAGGTCCAGATCGTCCCTGAAGGGACAACTCCTTCCGGAGGCTCCACCAGGTTCGGATAAACACATGAGATAAAAGATGAACTACCGTGAATAACGCCAGCGTACACACAAAGAAATGGTTTGCTTTCATGATATCCCTGATAGTTGTCGGAGGTATCCTGAGGCTCTTCGGCTTCCAGAGCGGACTTATAATCTTCTGCCCCGGAGTCATCATCTGGCGTGAGACGGTGGCGGTCAGGATCACGGAACCCAAGATAAGACATTCCCTCCTGGCCATATCGGATATCATCTTCCTTTTCATGCTCTGCAGGACGGTGAAATATCTGTTCCCGGAACATGATCCCAATATCTATCTCCTTTCCTGGTATCTCTACAGTGCCTGCCGATCCTTCATCGCAGCCTATTCCTTTAAGATCGCCTATGATGTCAAGTCCAACATCAGGACCAGCAGGGTCCTTCCGAAGATAGTATTTGCACTGGAGGGCGCCATTACCATAGCGGTACTTACGAACAACATTCATCATCTGATATACAGATTTCCCAACGGACCTCTTGGCGAGTACGGGACCGGACCTCTTTATCTCATCTGCCAGGTCTTCGTATGGGTACCTCTGGCATCGTCATTCTTCATGCTCTATAAGAAGTGCAAGATCACTGCCAGCAGGAAGTTTGCCTGGATCCCCTTCGTGATCATGGGCTCCGGCGGAGCGCTCCTCATCATCAGGGAAGTGGTTTCATCTGACCTTAAGGTCTTCACCATGTATAATGTTCCGGAGATCTTCTCCATCACCATACTCATCTTCTGGGAGGCAATGATCCAGATCGGCTTCCTGCCCACATGTTCAGGCTATGAGAACCTTTTTGAGATCTCTTCCGTCTGCATGTCCATCGAGGGCGAAGAGGAGTCATCCTCAAGGGTATCCCGTGCCGCCAGGTCCATCACCGGCGGGTCGGAGCATATAAGGAAATCCATGAAGATCACCGGAGGCACCCTGGTGTGGTATGAGGACAGGACGAAGATAAACGCCCTCAAACAGGAGATCGGCCGCAGGGTGGACATCCTGTCGGAGGAAAACGAGCTCATAAGCGCCGAAAATGCCCTCATCGAAAAGAAAAAGAGATATGAAGTAAACAACAGCCTCTATAATGCCATCTCCAAGGAGGCCAAGACCCAGATAGAGAAGATGGAGAAAGAGCTGAACAGCGGCGGAGACCTGGCCATGTGCGCCGTTTACGGAGCAGGCATAAAGCGAAAAGCCAACCTGGTCATCCTGGCCACTCAGGGAGACAAGATCCCACTGTCGGAACTCTACCTTTCCATCAGGGATTCCATGGAGTACGTAAAGCTCACCGGAGCTTATGCTGCGGTATTCATAGACAGCGATATAGGAACGAGACAGGAGGAGCCTCTCTTCCTTTTCGATATATTCACCAGATACCAGAATTTCGTGGAGGAGAACCTCCCGGGTATCGACTACCTTTCGGTGATAATAACCGGCAGGGAAAAGACGGAGGTCAGGATGGAGATCTCCAAGGGAGAGGAGACGGTCTATGACAGAG
>CACXGG010000080.1 GCA_902767145.1 Oscillospiraceae bacterium
CTTTGATGTCATTGATTGCCTTTGTGACATCCATGGAAACTGTACCGGACTTGGGGTTAGGCATGAGTCCCTTAGGACCAAGGACCTTACCGAGACGTCCTACGACACCCATCATATCAGGTGTTGCAACAACAACGTCGAAGTCGAACCAGTTTTCCTTCGTGATCTTCTCGACCATATCCTCGGCACCAACATACTCGGCACCTGCCTCCTTAGCCTCATCAGCCTTGGGGCCCTTGGCGAAAACGAGAACCTTCTTTGTACGGCCTGTTCCGTGAGGAAGGACAACAGCACCTCTGACCTGCTGGTCAGCGTGTCTGGAGTCAACACCAAGACGAACGTGAAGTTCTACTGTCTCGTCAAACTTAGCTTTACCTGTCTCCTGTACAAGGCGGACTGCCTCGGAAGGATCATAGGCAACTGATCTGTCAACAAGCTTTTTAAGCTCAGTATATCTCTTACCAGCTTTCATATTGATCTCCTTTCCTTATCAGTCTCTCTCTACGGTGATACCCATAGATCTTGCTGTTCCTGCTACCATCTCAGCACAAGCCTCGATAGAAGCTGCATTTGTGTCAGGCATCTTGATCGCTGCGATCTTCTTGCACTGCTCAAATGTAACCTTTGCAACCTTCTGAGTGTTAGGTCTGCCTGAACCACTCTCGATATTGCACTCCTTCTTCAGAAGTACCGGTACCGGAGGAGTCTTTGTAATGAAAGAGAATGTACGGTCTGCATAGACTGTAATAACTACAGGGATGACAAGACCTGCATCCTTTGCTGTTCTCTCATTGAACTCTTTGACGAACTGGGCAATGTTGATACCGTGCTGTCCAAGAGCTGGTCCTACCGGCGGCGCAGGTGTTGCTTTTCCTGCAGGTATCTGAAGCTTAATGTAACCTGCTACTTTTTTAGCCATCTTTGGCCACCTCCCAAATAAAATTTATTATCAGTGATGCAAGAGCATCCGATAAACGTTTCGTCAGATCCTTTCGACCTGTGTGAAGTCGAGATATACAGGGGTCTCTCTTCCGAACATGGAGAGCTTTACCTTTACCTGCTGCTTCTCGTAGTTCATCTCCTCTACTACGCAGATGCTGTCTGCGAAAGGTCCGGAGATAACGCGGATCGTGTCGCCGATGTCGTAATCCACATCCGGGACCCAATCTGTTGCGATTCCCATGGAAGCGAGATCGCTGTCCGTAATGGGAAGGGGCTTGTTGGGGTTCGTGCTTACAAATCCCGTAACGCCTCTTGTGTTGCGGATAAGATACCAGAGTTCCTTATCTGCTGTGGAAGGCTCCTCGTCAGCCTTCAATGTCTCAAAGTTACTTACGAACTTAACGAAGACATATCCGGGATACTTCTTGCGGGCTACAACCTTCTTCTTACCATCCTTGATCTCAACAACATCCTCTGTGGGAACTGCGATCTCCTGGATGATATCCTGCATGTTACGCTTGGCAATCGTCTTCTCGAGAATCGTCTTTACTTTATTCTCATATCCGGAATATGTATGTACAACGTACCACTTAGCTTCGTTGTTGGCGCTCATCTCGTCTGCCATATCATGTCTCCTCAGTTGCTTCTGTGTCCTCGGCTACATCCGTGTCTTCGGCAACGTCTGTATCCTCAGGTGCAGCTGCAAGTTCATCTGCAAGAACAGGTGCCTCTGTAGTTGTCTCTGTGGGCTCTACCTGATCATAGAATCCGATCTTCTCGAGCACCCAGCGTCCGCCTGTTCCGATAATGGAAAGGTAGATTGCAAAGAACACGATAACAACGAGCACGACTGCAGATGTTGTCTTGAGCTTATCCTTGGAGGGCCATACGACTCTCTTGAGCTCCTGACGGACATCCTTAAATGTCTGACCTATGCGCTGAAAGATATTCTTCTTTTTCTTGTCCTTAGTTGCGGCCATACGATACCTCTTTAAAGAAAAACAGTATTACTTTGTCTCCTTGTGAACCGTATGCTTACGGCAGAAAGGACAGTACTTCTTGAGCTCAAGTCTCTCGGAGTTGTTCTTCTTATTCTTATATGTCTGATAGTTTCTCTGCTTGCACTCTTCGCATGCAAGTGTGAGCTTGTCACGAGCACTCTGCTTAGCCATTGTTCGACTCCTCCATGATCCGTGGTCTTTTCAAATTTTTACACAATAAAAAAAGACCTCTAAGGGTTTTAGCTGAAGTATTTTATCACAGGGTATATGAAGTGTCAACGAGATTTATCTTCTGTTTCTCAGTTCTTTCTCAACGTCTTCAAGGGTTATTCCCATATCTGCCATGAGGACCAGAGCATGGTACTCAAGGTCAGCAAGTTCAGCGATGACCTCATCCTTATCGTTCTTTGCTGCTGCGATACAGACTTCCACTGCTTCCTCGCCGAGCTTCTTGGAGATCTTCTCTCTTCCCTTGCCGAAAAGGTAGTTTGTATAAGAGCCCTCCTCGGGATTCTTCTGTCTGTCTAAGATAACGCTCATGAGTTCCTTTGAGATGTCCATAGTATTTACTCCTTTATGTTTAAGTCCCAATCTTCAAGCTTTGTATAAAAACAGCTGTGGTTTCCGGTGTGGCATGCTGCTCCGGTCTGCTCCACCTTGTAGAGCAGGGTATCCTTGTCGCAGTCGATCCTTGCCTCCACCACCTTCTGAAGGTGACCGGAGGTCTCCCCCTTTTTCCAGAGGGTCTCCCTGGATCTGGAGTAGTAGTGCATATATCCTGTCCTGCAGGTGAGTTCGAAGGCCTCGTAGTTCATGTAGGCCATCATGAGGACCTCGCCTGTCTTTGCATCTATGGTTATGGCGGGGACCATGCCGTCGGAATTCTTCTTCATGTGGGCCCACATATCAAGTTCCCTGCCGATCTTCCTTACAGGGATATCCCTTTTCTCAAGGTAGTCCTTAAGGTCGGATATCTTTATCTCTCCAAAGTGGAAGAGACTTGCTGCAAGGACAGCATCCGCCTTACCATCCACGATACCGTCGTAGAAGTCCTCCATCTTTCCTGCTCCGCCGGAGGCGATGACAGGTACGGAGACAGCATCTGCGATCATGGAAGTGATCTTATTGTCAAAGCCTGACTTGGTGCCGTCCCTGTCCATGGAGGTGAGAAGGATCTCGCCGCAGCCGAGCTCAACAGCCTTCTTTGCCCACTCCAGGGCATCAAGACCGGTGGGCTTTGTACCGCCCGCGATGACCACCTCATATCCTGAGGGGAATTCATCTTCCCTTCCCTCACGGCTCTTTACATCTATTGCAACAACGATGCACTGGGCACCGAATCTGTCTGAAGCCTCTTTGATGAAACCGGGATTCTTTACGGCCGCTGAGTTAAGGGATACCTTATCGGCACCTGCATTTAAGATCGCCCTGATATCATCGACAGTCCTTATTCCTCCGCCGACGGTAAAGGGGATAAAGATCTCATCTGCCACCTTATTTACCATATCGATCACTGTATCCCTTGCTTCCAGGGTTGCAGTTATATCGAGGAAGACAAGTTCATCGGCTCCTGAAAGGTTATATTCCTTGGCGCACTCAACAGGATCTCCCGCATCCCTTAAGGATACGAAATTGACGCCTTTTACGACTCTTCCGTCCTTGACATCAAGGCAGGGGATTATACGCTTTGCAAGCATTTTTTAAGATCCACCTTTCCCTCGTAGATGGCCTTGCCGACGATAAC
This sequence comes from Oscillospiraceae bacterium, assembly GCA_902767145.1. Classification (GTDB taxonomy): domain Bacteria; phylum Bacillota; class Clostridia; order Saccharofermentanales; family Saccharofermentanaceae; genus Saccharofermentans. The sequence continues at coordinate 3,688 of CACXGG010000080.1, forward strand.
GCCTTCGCAGCCGCTTCCCTTTATGTACATTATATCCTCGTCTGATCCTATACCACCTGAAGCGGTGACCTTAAGGCCTGTCCTGTCCACAAGTTCCTTTGTGGAATCAAAGGCGGGGCCTGTGAGCATTCCATCCCTTGCTATATCAGTAAAGACGATAGCCTGGGCACCGATGCTCTTCATGGTCTTTGCAAAATCGACTGCCGTGACGCCTGAACCTTCTGTCCATCCGTCCACTGCAACCTCACCGCCCTTGGCGTCGATGCCGATGGCGATCTTGTCAGCATATCTCTTTAAGGCTTCCTCGGTAAACTTCCTGTCCTTTATGGCGGATGTTCCGATGACACATCTCTGTACACCGTAGTCCTCGATCCACCTTCTTAAGGTATCCATATTGCGGATCCCTCCGCCTGTGTCCACCTTGAGGCCTGTCTTTATGCTTATCTCTTTTATGATCTCATGGTTGGTGGGGATACCGGATCTTGCAGCATCGAGGTCGACCACGTGGATCCACTCTGCGCCTGCGTCCTTGAATCTCTGTGCCTGCTCCATGGGATCGTCGTTATAGACTGTGACCTGGTCGTACTTGCCCTGCCTGAGCCTTACGCATTTTCCTCCCAGGAGGTCGATAGCGGGATATATGATCATTTAGCTGTTCTCCTTACGAATCTGATGAGCATCTGAAGTCCTGCCTCACCGCTCTTTTCGGGGTGGAACTGGGTAGCGAAGATATTGTCCCTCTGGAGTGCGGCGGTGTACCTGATGCCGTACTCTGTCTTGGCAGCAGAGTCCCTGTCGTCCTCAGGGCTGCAGTAGAAAGAGTGGACAAAATAAACGTAGTCCCCGTTCCTTGGAAGATCTCCCGTAACGTCAGTCAGGGAGTTCCAGCCGATCTGGGGCACCTTGAGACCCCTGTCAGTGGTCTGCTCAGCGGGGAACTTCTTCACTGTTCCGGAAATGATATCAAGTCCCGGGATAAGTTCACCCTCTCCGGCGCCTTCTTCTGAACCTGACATGAGAAGCTGCATTCCCAGGCATATGCCCAGGAACGGCTTCCCTGTCTTAACATATTCTTTTACTGCGATGTCGAGGCCTTTGCTCTCAAGGGCCTCCATGGCGGGTCCAAATGCTCCGACTCCGGGCAATATAACGCCGTCGGCTCTTTCGATCGCCTCCGGATCAGAAGTGATCTCCGATTCGTAACCCAGATATGTGAGGGCTTTGCTGACAGATGCCAGGTTGCCCATTCCGTAGTCTATTATCGCTATCAATTACTCGATTTCCTTACCGGTGATCCTGGAGTAGCACTCCCTGTATTTCTCGGCTGTCTTGTTGATGACTTCCTCGGGGAGTGTGGGGGCGGGATATGTCTTATCCCAGTCAAGTGTCTCCAGCCACTCTCTTAAGTACTGCTTGTCGAAGCTCTTCTGTGCGTGACCGGGCTCGTAGTCGTTTACATCCCAGAACCTTGAAGAGTCGGGAGTGAACATCTCGTCTGCAACAACGAGCTTGCCGTCGATCTTACCGAACTCGAACTTTGTATCTGCAAGGATCAGGCCCTTTGTGAGAGCGAACTCTGAAACCTTATTGTAGAGTGCAAGAGCTGCATCCTTGAGAGCAGTTGCATCCTCGTCACCCAGGAGTTCCTTGAGCTGGTCGAAGGTGATGTTGATGTCGTGGCCTGTCTCCTCCTTGGTGGAAGGTGTGAAGAGAGGCTCAGGGAGCTTGTCGCCCTGGACCATTCCCTCGGGCATCTTGATGCCGCCGACTGTGCCGTTAGCCTTGTACTCCTTGAGAGCGGAACCCTCCAGGTAGCCTCTTACGATACACTCTGCAGGGAGCATATCCACCTTCTTTACCAGCATGGATCTTCCCTTGAGTTCTTCCTCGTACTTGTCCAGGCCCATGGGATAGTCCTTAGGGTCTGTGGAGATAACGTGGTTAGGGATGATGTCCTTTGTGTAGTCGAACCAGAAAGCCGAGATGGAGGACAGTACCTTGCCCTTGTCAGGGATCAGCTGGTCGAATACGACATCGAAAGCCGAGATCCTGTCGGTGACGACCATGAGGAGAGAATCTCCAAGGTCGTAAACTTCTCTTACCTTACCCTTGATAAAAACGGGCAGATCGATAAAACTTGTGTCTTTGATCATCATTTCTTTTTCCTCCATATATTAAAGGACACCTTTGGTCGATATGACCTGATCCTTAAATCTCTCATCGATGGAAGCGGCCTGTCTTATGGCTCTCGCCAGTGACTTGAACATAGCCTCTGCCTTGTGGTGGTCGTTAGTTCCGTAAGGGGAACTGATGTGGAGCGTGATGCCTGCATTATATGCAAAGGATCTGAAGAACTCCTCGAAGAGCTGTGTATCCATCTCGCCGCACATATCGCCCATGAACTTACAGTCGAAGACTATAAAGGGTCTTCCGGAGATATCCACAACGGCATCACCAAGAGCCTCATCCAGGGGACATCTGGCGGAACCGAACCTTACGATACCCTTCTTGTCACCAATGGCCTGTGAAAAAGCCTGGCCCAGTGCGATACCCACATCCTCCACAGAGTGGTGTGCATCAACATAAAGGTCACCCTTGCAGGTAAGGCTTATATCCATGCCGGAGTGCTTGGACAGGGCCGTGAGCATGTGATCGAAAAATCCGATGCCGGTATCGATCTCAGCCTTGCCGTTACCGTCGATGTCTAATACGACCTTGATGTCGGTCTCGCCTGTGGTTCTCGTGATCTCAGCTTTCCTGGACATTTCTGATCTCCTCTCTTACGGCCTTTACCAGTTCATCCATCTCCTCATCGGTACCGATGGTGATACGAAGGCTCTCCCTTATCAGGGGTTTATTAAAATACCTTACAAGTATACCTTTAGCTTTAAGATTTTTGTAGAGTGTTTCCGCCGTAATGGATACCGGGGGCTTGGCGAAGATGAAGTTCGCACCGGACTCCGGCATGGTAAATCCCATATCACGGAGCTCCTGCATGACCCTCTTTCTTGTGTCCATAACGGCCTTTCTGGTCTTCTCGAAATACTCCCTGTCGGAAAGGGCAGCTGCCGCAAGTGTCTGGGCCAGCCTGTCCGCGGGGTAGGAATTAAAGGAATCCCTTGCCCTCTTAAGGCCTTCGATGAGCTCCTCGTCCGCGATGGCATAACCAAGGCGGAGGCCTGCCAGGCCGTAGGACTTGGACATGGTCCTTACCACCACCAGATTTCTGTATTCACCTATAAGGGTGGCGGCGGAGGTATATCCTTCCGCAAAGGCGGCATAAGCCTCATCGATGATGACCACGCTTTCCTTATTGTTATCCAGGATCTTCCTTATGCTCTCTATGGGCATGCAGATACTGGTGGGGGCATTGGGATTTGCGATGGCGATACCGCAGTTCTCCCTGCCTGTGAAATCATCAGGATCGATGGTCAGGTCTTCCTTTATGGCGACCTTCTCCGCCCTTACATCGTAGAAGTCGGAATAGACGGGATAGAAGCTGTAGGATATGTCCGGGATGAGGACTGACTTTCCGGTATTCTCCTTCTTCTCAAAGAATGTCTGCCAGCAGAGGGCAAGGACCTCGTCGGATCCGTTTCCCACAAAGACATTTTCCGGCTTTACATTATCCACTTTGGCAACAGCCTCACAGACTGCCTTTGAGTCCGTGTTAGGGTAGAGCCTTAAGGTGGACATATCAAAGTCCAGGAGAGCCTCTTTACATCTGGGGGAAGGCGGATAGGGATTCTCGTTCGTGTTGAGCTTTATCACCTTCTGCCCGTCCTTAGGCTGTTCTCCCGCGGTATAGGGCTCTATCTCATTTATCTTACTGTTCCAGAAAGAACTCATTTCTCAAACCTCGCACGGATGGATGCCGCGTGACATGTAAGTCCCTCGCTGTCCGCGAAGGCGGCTACATCCTTGTATACTTCCCTGAGGGATTCCTCATTGTAGTTTATTATGCTCATCTTCTTGTAGAAGTCCCCGGTGTTAAGGGGAGAGAAGAATCTTGCTGTTCCCGATGTGGGAAGGGTGTGGTTGGGACCTGCAAAGTAGTCGCCCAGAGGTTCGGGTGACCAGCTTCCCAGGAATACCGCACCGGCATTATCGATCTTCTCTGATACCTTTTCGGGATCCTTCGTACAGATCTCCAGGTGCTCGGGGGCGATCTCCTCGGAGAAGGCGATGGCAGTATCCATATCGTCACAGACGATGATGGAGCAGTAGTCCTGAAGAGACTTCTCCAGGATCTCCTTCCTGGCTGCCTCTTCGGATCTTCTGTCCACGGCATCCTCCACCTTCTTCGCCAGTTCCTCCGATGTGGTGAGGACGATGGCGGAAGCGATCTTGTCGTGCTCTGCCTGGGAGAGCATATCAGCTGCCACGAACTCGGGATCGGCTGTCTCATCTGCGATGATCAGGATCTCGGAAGGTCCGGCGAACATATCGATATCCACCTGTCCGAAGACGAGCCTCTTGGCTGTATTTACATAGATATTACCCGGGCCGCAGATCTTATCCACCCTGGGGATGGTCTCAGTTCCGTATGCCATGGCGGCAATTGCCTGGGAGCCTCCCACCTTGTAGATCTCTGTGGCGCCTGCGATAGAAGCTGCAGCAAGGATGACAGGAGCGATGGTCCCGTCAGCTCTGGGGGGCGTACAGAATACGATCCTGGGAACTCCTGCCACTGATGCAGGGATAACATCCATAAGGACAGTGGAGGGCAGGGGTGCCGTTCCTCCGGGAACATAGATACCTGCCACGGATATGGGTCTTACACGGACACCGATCTTAGCACCCTTTCCCGCATCCATCATGAAGCCATCCTCTTTCTGCTTCTCGTGGAAGGCCCTTATATTGTCTGCTGCTTTCTTTATGATCTTGAGGAGCTCGGGATCTACTTCCTTTACGGCTTCATCGATCTCCTCCTGTGTAACTCTCATCTGTGCGGGAGTAAGTTCTGCCTTATCGAACTTCTTCGTATACTTAAGGACTGCCTCATCGCCGTTGGCTCTGATATCTTCAATGACATCATTTACGACAGAGATGATGGGGGCAAGATCCATCTTGCTCCTGGCCCCCAGGAGATCACACATCTCCCTGAGGTTTTCCTTACTTCCCTTTACGGTCTTACATCTCATATATTTATTCCTCTTTATTACTGTTCATGATCTCCACCTGTGTCTTGAGCTTCTCGATCATAGGTGTGATCTCGTCGGACTTCATCTTCATGGAGACGCGGTTTACCACGACTCTTGCGGAGATATCTGCGATAGTCTCGATGACGTCCAGGCCGTTTTCGTAAAGGGTCCTTCCGGACTCCACGATATCAACGATCACCTCCGAAAGGCCGATGAGGGGAGCGAGCTCCACTGAACCGTTGAGCTTTATGATCTCAACGCTCTCCTTCTTGACGCCTTCGAAATATGCCCTGGTGATGTTGGGATATTTTGTACCGACCCTCTTGTTGGGGATCTTATCCAGCTTTCCATCCTTGAGTTCCTTGGGTCCTGCAACGCACATGCGGCACTTGCCGAAGCCCAGGTCTATTACCTCGTAGAGCTGTCTTCCCTCCTCCAGGAGAGTATCCTTACCGACTACACCCAGGTCTGCTGCACCGTATTCCACATAAGTGGGAACATCAGCGGGTTTTGCCATTATGAAACGAAGTCCGGTCTTTTCATCCTCCAGGATGAGCTTTCTTGATTTTTCCTTGGCGGCAGTACAGTCGTAACCTGCTCTTTCCAGAAGTTCGATGGCCTGCTCGGCAAGCCTTCCCTTTGATAAAGCTATGGTCAGCATATTACTTCTCACCTCCGTCAAACCAGAATACCGTTCCTATGTCGTTATCGTCAGCGAAGGCATTGAGCTCCTCTTCGCTCTTGGATGATGTATCCAGGATAACGGTGGTACCTCCGAGTCTCATCTGCTCTGCAAGAGTGATGGCAGATACCCTGGCATCCTTATTACCCTTTTCGTAACCTACTACAGCTTCGGCCACGGGATCCGTAAGCTCCAGTCCCTGCCTGATGAGCGCCGTGATGGCAAGGCTCAGGCCCAGGGAGAATCCTACGCACTCCATATCCCTTCCGAAGGCACCGACAGTCTTATTGTATCTGCCTCCTCCGATGATGGGGAAACCCACCTCGTAGGTATAGCCCTTGAAGACAACGCCTGTGTAGTAATCGACACTTCCCAGAAGTCCGGGATCTATGGATACATACTTGTCGTAACCGTAATCGGAAAGAGCCTCCATGATCTCCTCGAGATTCTTTATGGCCTCAGTAGCCTTAGGATCTGTAAAGAAGTCCCTGATCTCCTCCACTGTATCGGCATCCCCGGAGGGCTGTGCGAACATGAGGAACATGTCCCTGTCATTATCGGAAAGGCCCTTCTCACCGGCTACTCTCTCGATGGTAACGGGATCCTTTGCCACGATGGCATTCCTTATGATCCCTGCTGTCTCCTCGTCAAGGCCCGCCTGGTTAACGGCACCCTCGAAAAGACCTGTCTGTCCGATGCTCACCTGAAGGTCGGTAACACCTACTTCAAGAGCGGATCTGATGGCCATGGCGATGACCTCCGCATCGGAATCGGAACCTGCGATACCCATGAGCTCTGCTCCTGCCTGGGTGAACTCGCTCTGCCTTCCGCCGCCGGTCTGGTTGAAGCGGTACATATTCTCGATATATGAGAGCCTTAAGGGGAACTTATCCTTGGCAAGGGTAGCTGCATATCTGGCAGCGGGGATGGTTCCGTCGTATCTGGCACAAAGGAGCCTTCCCTTGGAATCAGTAAGCTTATAAAGATCCTCTTCCTTTACAAAGTCAGGCTTTGTATATATATCTGCGTACTCAAATCCCGGTGTCTCTATCTCCTGGTATCCATGGAGGAAGAACAACCTTCTTAATTTACTTTCGGCGTCCTTTTTGAATGCGCAGACGCCCGGAAGCGTGTCGTTAAAGCCGTCCGGTGTGTAGAACTTGCTGCTCATCTTGTCTTTCCTCCTGTTGTTTTTGTTATTTTCTTTAGTCGGCTAAAGTGCCGACTATCAGATTATATCGGCAGGGAGGATAAAAGTCAAACGCTTTATTTATGGTATTTCTCACCACTTGCGATCTTAAATCCCCTGTAAATCTGTTCAAGGAGTATAAGTCTTGTCATCTGATGGGTATACGTCACCTTCCCCAGACAGATCCTCCTGTCAGCCCTCTTTACGAGCTCCGGGGACAGGCCGTTGCTGCCGCCTATGGCGATGTTGATGACGGAGCCGCCCTTTACGAAGTCGGACTCCATATATTCAGAGATCTTTTCGGAAGTGACGAGTTCCCCGTGAAGGTCCATTACCCACAGGACGTCAGTATCCTTTATCTTTGAAAGGATGAGCTCCCCCTCTTTGGCCAGGGCCTTGTCCACAGGTATGGAATCAGGGCTGTCAGCAACTTCTATGATCTCCAGGGCTGAATATCTGGAGAGCCTTTTTCTGTATTCCTCTATTCCTGCGGTGAGCCATTTTTCCTTTATCTTTCCAGGTGCGATGAGCCTTATCTTCATATCACACCTCCAAAGCCTTTGTGGGTTCGTATCTGTTGGCTATATCGAGATAGTAGTCCCTGCCCTCTTCGTATCCGTGTTCCCTGAGATAGGAGGTGACCGTCTCCCTGGCCTTTTCCCTGGTGTTGTTATTGATGCTCAGGTGGCCCAGGATGAACTTTCTGGTGCCGCTCTCCAGGAGCTGCCTTATCATCTCCGCGGAGTCGTCGTTGCTCAGGTGCCCGTACCTTCCGGCTACCCTGGCCTTCAGGTCTTCGGGATAGGGACCGTATACCAGCATCTTTCTGTCGTAGTTGGCCTCGATAAGGATACCGTCCACATTAAGGGCCATGTTCCTTATATCCTCTGTCACCTCTCCCAGGTCCGTCATTACCATGCATGACTTGTCACCGTAGCTTATCTTGTAGCACACGGAACCCCTTGCATCGTGGGGAGTGGAACAGCAGTAGACTGAAAGGTCGTCGGAAAGATCCACCGCCTCCCCGGGGACGATCTCTATGTCCGGGGACATGGGATGGGGCTTGGTGCACTTTTTCGAAATAGCCCTGTGGGTATACTCCGTGGCAAAGACCGACACAGGATATTTTCTTACGAAAACATCCAGTGCATCCAGGTGGTCGTGATGTGAATGGGTTATAAAGACTGCCTTTATCTGATCCGGGGTAACGCCCACCGCTTCAAGGGCGATGGTTATCTGCTTGCAGTTCCTGCCGGCATCGATAAGGAAACAGTAATCGTCAGCTTTGATAAGAGTAGCATTACCGCTGCTCCCGCTGAATAAAGGAATGATCTGTAAAGAGGACATCAGGCTTCAGCGTCCTGTTCGTAGTAAACGGCGTCGTCGACTCTCTCGATCTCGGCACCCAGGGATCTCAGTTTATGTACGATATTCTCATATCCGCGGTCGATCTTGCCTGCATGGGTGATATAGCTGGTACCGTCTGCGGCAAGGGCTGCACATACCAGGGCGGCTCCGGCTCTGAGGTCAGTAGCTGTTACAGTGGCACCCTTGAACTTATCGATGCCGCTGACCAGGGCCACACGGTCGAAGCAGTTGATGCTGGCGCCCATCCTGGTGAGCTCGGGAACGTACTGGAACCTGTTCTGCCATACGTTCTCATGCATCTTGCTCATACCCTTGGAAAGGCAGAGAAGGACCACAGCCTGGGGCTGAAGGTCAGTGGGGAATCCGGGATAAGGTGATGTCTTGATATTCGTACCAAGGATCTCCATATCCTTTTCCCTGTAAACTCTTATGCTGTCGTTATCCTCATTCTCCTCGATGGTATATCCCATCTCACGCATCTTGGAGGACAAAGGCTCCATATGGGTGGGGATGAGGTTGTTGATGGTAACGTCTCCGTCGGTGACCGCTGCTGCGATCATATATGTTCCTGCCTCGATCTGGTCAGGGATGATGGAATAGGAGAAGTTGCCGGGAAGTACGGGAACGCCCTGGATCCTGATGGTGTCGGTACCGGCGCCCTTGATCCTTGCGCCCATGGCGTTAAGGAAGTTTGCTACGTCAACGATATGGGGCTCTTTGGCCGCATTGATGATGGTGGTCATGCCCTGGGCCTTGGTAGCTGCCAGCATTACATTGATGGTGGCACCAACGCTTACTATATCCAGGAATACCCTGGCTCCCTTAAGAGGATCTGCACTGAGGGTGATGATACCGCCATTGATATCCTCGGGTCTTGCACCTCTGGCGCCCATCTGGGCAAAGGCCTTAAGGTGAAGGTCGATGGGTCTCTGACCGAAGTTGCATCCGCCGGGCATACGAAGTGATGCCTTGCCTGTCCTGGCGAGAAGTGCGCCCAGGAGGTAATATGATGCCCTGATCTTGGAGACAGCGGGGCCTGTAGCCTTATATGTATTTATGGATCTGGGATCTATCTTAAGGATAAGGGATCCCTCTTCAGACTTGTCAACAACGATGGAAGCGCCCAGAGTCCTGCACAGTTCGATCATGACATGTACATCTGAGATATCGGGAACGTTCTCGAGGGTGCACTCACCGTCGATCATCATGGCAGCAGCAAGCACGCCCAGTACGGCATTCTTGCTTCCGCTTATATTAACTGTACCTTTGAGCGGATGACCGCCCGTGATCTTATAAGAATAAGGACCCACGTTTTCTTCCTTTGTCTTTATTGTTTAGGTGTCAGCGGAGTTGCTTCGTCTAAGACCTTGCGCACCGCGGACTGTATCTCGGGTTCCCCGGAGGGAACTTCAGGACTGCTCTTGCTCTCCTTACCGGGAAGATCGAACAGTTTAGTCTTCTTTTTACCGGATTTTGCTCCATTGTTATTATACAGTTTCTTTTCCGTTTTTGGGTGAATAGTGATGCTTTCTTTTGATTTATCGTCACTTTGCAACACTGAACCCTCGTTTTGAGGTACAACTCTTGGAAGAATTGGCTGTGTCAGTATCCTTCTGGCTTCCTCTTTATCAATTTCTTCTGAACTTCTTTCCTCGTCCAGCTCCTTCATAAACTCTTCGCTGAGCCTGGGAGTCTGCCTTACGGAAGGAGCGGAAGCAGGGATCTCCTCTGTCTCTTCATCAAATCCTTCCTCATCGTCGAAGCCTTCCATATCCTCATCGTCGAACTCGGGTTCGATATAGGTAAGCTCATCCACGAGATCCGTATACCTCTCCTTGCCCATGGCGGCGATAAGTTCCGCAAGGGCCTTGTCGTGGGCGGTCTTGTCCTTGAAAGGAGTCTTTTCGAAAACAGAAGCCTTCTCCTCCACGTCATCGTAACCCATGGACCTTACTGCCTCTACAGCCTGGACTGCCATGAATTCAGCGGCGGTCCTGTAGTAGGGCGCCTCGCTGACTACTCCCGTGGCGGCGTCATCGTAGATGCTCTCAAAGGCACCTGCTGCCTGGGGAAGAACAAATGTGAAAGTGGATCCCTGGTTCATGGCGGAGGTTACGTTTATGGTACCGTCGTGCATGTCGGCCACGTCCTTGGCGATGGAAAGCCCGATACCGGAACCTCCCACGTCACGTGAGCCGGAGTTATCCACTCTGAAGAACCTCTCGAAAAGATGATCTATATCCTTTTCGGGGATACCCCTTCCGTTGTCGCTTACCTGGATACCGATCCTCTCGCCTATCTCAACAACACTTATGTTGATCTCGTTGGGCTCGGTCTTTCCTTCGTAATCTATGTACTTCACTGCGTTTGTCAGAAGGTTGATGACCACCCTCATGAGAAGGTTGCTGTTACCGAAGACAAGGGGATAGTACATCTTGTCGGGAACGATTATATTCACCTTATCCCTGTTGGGATAATCAGTCAGGTTGCCCACAGCCTTGGAGATGACTTCCCCGAGGTCGATGATGTTCATCTGGACGCTCTGGGAACACATGGACAGGATAAGGAAATCCTGTACGATATCCTGCATCCTGACGGCATTTGCTATGATCCTGTTGCCCCACTTGATGAGGTCGTCATAGGAGGGCATATTCTCAGGGGTTATGTTATTTACGAAGAACTCGGATGCCCTTATTACCGTAAGGGGAGTCTTGAGCTCGTGGGAAACGTTGGCAGCCAGGTCTTTCTGGCGTCTCTCGTCGTCCTTTACCTGGGTGATATCATCCACGATGATTATATCCAGCCTTCTTCCCTCCACGTTCCTGTGAAGGATCTTTATCTCATAGATCTTTCTCTGGGAGACGTAGTTTGCCCTTATGACGCTGTCGTCGTTTTCTGCATTGAGAAGGTAGTTGGACTTAAGGTGGTTGTCCTTTTCGTACTTGTCGAGAAAGGCGTTGATGTCCTGGGGGAGCACATCTGCCCCTGCAAGAAACTCCGGGAACTCCTTCAGTGTCTCGTTGCTGTATACAAGGCCTGTGGAATCGTAGGCGATGACTCCCAGGTTTACGTTATCGATGATGGATGATCTGATGGCTCCGTCGTACTTGAGCCTTTCGATGAGCTTTTTGATGTCATCGTCCACCCTGCTGTTAAGGGTATTATTACCTACAAGATAACCTGCGCCCAGAGCGCAAAAGAAGATTATGCCTCCAAAAGCAAGGCACAATCCAAGATGTTCGGTGACGAACCTGGCAAATGATTCCAGCATAACAGATCAGCAGATCACTCGAGATCCTTGGGGAAATAGTAACCGGATCCGCGTCTTGTAAGGATATACTTATACTTCGGCTGGTTGGGCTCGATCTTCTTTCTTGTCCTTCTGACGGTTACGTCTACAGTCCTGACGTCTCCGGAGAAAGCGTAGTTCCAGACCTTTGAAAGGAGCTCATCCCTGGAGCATACCCTGCCGGCATTGCTCTCGAGATACTGTACGAGCTTGAATTCATTGGAAGTAAGATCGCAGCTAACGTTATTGATATATACCTGCATGGCGTCATAGTCGATGATGAGCTCGCCGTCGCAGTAGATATGCTTGCTGTTGTCGGAAGAAGCTGAAGAAGCCTCTGTTGCGGAAGATCTCTTAAGGAGGTTCTTGACCCTCTCCACCAGGAGAGTAGGATCGAAGGGCTTGCTCATGTAATCATCAGCGCCCCTTCTCAGGACCTCGATCTCATAAACGGGGAGATCGCCCCTTGCTGTAAGGAACAAGATGGGGGTTGTATAGCCCTTTTCCCTGAAATCATTGGTGAAATCGAGACCGTTGTAGTCCTTCATCATCCAGTCGAGGATTATAAGGTCAGGGGACTGCTCGATAGCCATCTGAAGTCCGCTTCTGCCATCGGTTGTGCATATAGTAACAAAC
>CACXGG010000081.1 GCA_902767145.1 Oscillospiraceae bacterium
CTTATCATCAAAATAATATCTTATGCCGTCGTTATCATACCATCCGGTCTTCATGACACCTTTCTCATCAAACAGATACCATTTACCGTCGATCTGCTGCCAGCCCGTGAGCATATGTCCCTTAAGGTCACTGTAATATTTCTTACTGCCGTCAGTAAAGAATCCGGTCTGCATCTTACCCTTGTCATTAAAGAAATACCAGTAGCCGTTCTCCTGGAACCATCCGGTCTTCATAGCACCCTTTTCATTAAAGTAATACCAGTAACCGTCGATATTCTTCCAGAGAGTCTGCATCATACCCTTCTCATTGAAGTAATATGTCTTGCCATCGATCTTAGTAAATCCTGTCTGCATTACACCCTTATCATTAAAGTAATACCAGAACTTACCGTCAAGGAGCCATCCGGTCTGCATATAGTAGTGATCAAGGTAATACCACTTACCTTCTATCTCCTGCCAGCCGTTAAGGACGATGCCGTCAGAGCCTGCATAGCACCACTTGTCCCCGTCCTTGAACCAGCCTTTCTTCATGGCGCCGTCAGATCCCAGATAGTACCAGTTCTTCTCGTACTTTAACCAACCCGTCTGCATGACGCCCTTGTCGTTGAAGTAATAATACTTACCGTCTATCTTCTTCCAGGAGACCACCATCATTCCCTTGTCATTGAAATAATAGTACTTTCCGGAAATGTTCTTCCATCCGGTCTGCATAACGCCGTTTGTGTTAAGGTAGTACCATCTTTTATCCACCTGGATCCATCCGGTCTTCATGCAGTACTTGTAAAAATAGTAATACTTACCGTCTATCTCCTGCCAGCCGGATACGACAACACCATAACTGTCAGAGTAATACCACTTGTTATCATCCTTGAACCACCCGTAGACAAGGGCACCCTTATCAGTAAAGTAATACCATTTATCATTGAGCTGTGACCATCCGGTCTGCATAGCACCCATATCATCGAAAAGATACCAAGTACCATTCTCCTTATACCATCCGATCTCGGCAGCACCGTCACTATTCAGGTAATACCAGACATTTGAGAGCTTTATCCAGCCGGTTGCCATATAACCGTCCTTGCCGAAATAGTATCTGGAACCGTTCAGGTATTTCCATTCATTCTTGGCATAGCTTCCGTCTGAGAGCTTATACCACCAGCCCTTGCTGTCCTTGACCCAGTTACCGTAAACGATAACGGCAGAATCGTCGATGGACACCTCATAATAGTTGTCATCATCGGCTTCGTAATAGTAATAGGAAAGGCCGTCATCCATATCCATCTTCTCAGACCTGAAGGCCTTATCCAGCTTGGAATTGCCGGAGATATCGACTTTCTTGATGCCGTTACCTGAACAGTACAGGTGTTCGATATTAGGACAGTATCCGAGGTCCAGTGAAGAAATGGAATTATTGGAACACTCAAGATTCAGGAGCTTAGTACAGCCTGCGATATTGAGGTTAGTGATGGAGCAGTCACAGCACGCAACATTGGTGAGCTTTGTATTCTTTGAAAGATCAAGAGAAGAAAGATCCTCATTATAACTGCAGTTAAGTTCAAGAAGCTCCGTGTTCTTGGAAAGATCCAGGGAACTTATGTCATTAAAACAGCAATAGAGTTCCTTGAGCTTTGTATTCTTTGATACGTCAAGTGAAGTGATCTCATTTTCAGCACAGTAAAGATACTCAAGGGACGTGAAATAACTTATACCCTTAAGATTTGAGATCTCAAGATTTGAGATCCACATCTCAGTAACCTTGGATATCTCGGAAGAACTGAGCTTTCCATCCTCATTAGTATCGAACTCATCGCTTATATATTCCCTGAAAGCGGAATCCGGGAAGTTGGTGGAATTGATGGTTACGCTACTGGCGGATACATCTTCCGCGTCTTCTTCAACGACAGCGATCTCTTCCTCAGGGAGCGTCTCTTCAAAGAGATCTTCCTCTGTATCAGAAAGATCATCAGAGTCAACTAAAAGATCCTCTTCTGTCTCATAAGTCTCTTCTGTGGCCGCAGCAAGCTCCTCATCAGAAGAACCATCCTCTTCCTCACATACCAATGTATCTTCCTCGGATACTTCAGTCCCGGAAGTCTCATCGGCAAGGGCCATAAAACCCATACCGGACACCAGATAAAGTGCAATGATGGAGGATACGATCTTCTTTTTCATTGATACTCCTTAACAGATCAGGGGTTCTTACAGATTCCGTTTGAATTGAAATTATATTTCTTACCGTTAATGGTGACGCTGGTGGTTACCATCTTTCCGTCAGAACCGAAGTAGTACCAGTTATTCTGATACTTGAGCCAGCCGGTCTTCATAGCTCCGGTATCTTCCATATAGTACCAGGAAGAACCATCCTTGACCCATCCGGTCTTCATAACACCGCTCTTATCGAAGTAGTACCACTTTCCGCCGGCCTTTACCCATCCGGTCTTCATGGCACCTGCGCCACCGAAGTAATACCACTTGCCGGATATCTTCTGCCAGGATTTTACCATCTTTCCATTATCACCAAAGTAGTACCACTTGCCGTCAAGCTTCTGCCAGCCGGTCTGCATATGTCCGCTGCCGTCAAAGTGATACCACTTTCCGTCGATCTGACACCAGTCACTGATAACATAAGCTCCATCAGCTTTCATATACTTCCAGTAGCTGCCGTCTTCCACCCATCTTGGGCAGAGTACGGTAAGAGAAGGTCCAACTATCAGCAGATAAGGCGAACTGGTGTATTTGATATAGGATGTAGATGAATGCTGTCTGCCCTCAAGAAAAGCCTTCTTGATATAAGGAAGATCTGTAATATCTATCTTGGTAAGATGAGACATATCATAAACAGTCAGTTCCTCAAGATTTGTGACCTTACTCAGATCAAGTGTATACATCCCGTTATTAGAACAATCGAGGGAAGTAAGATTGGGACATCCGGTAAGAACCAGGGACATGAGCTGATTACTGCTTACATTAAGAGATATAAGATTAGGCTGATTGCCCAAAGTGAGCGTCTGAAGCTTGTTGTTGCTGAGATCAACCGTAACGAGTTTAGACAGACCGCTGAGATCAGCATTACGAAGGTGATTTCTGCCGAACTTAAGGGTCGTAAGATTAGTAAAGATCTCTATACCGTCCAGATAGTAGATACTCTTATTCGTTACCTTAAGTGACGTAACTGCATTTATCTCCTGAGCAGAAAGATAATCGTCACCGTTTGTATTGATACTTGTATCAGCCTTGATGACTTTTGCTAAGTTGCTGTCCTTAAATGTTTCATCGATATTGACAGAGCTGGCGCTTATATCTTCAGCATCCTCACTGTCGACTTCGATGATCTCATCACCGGCATTCTCCTCAAAAGTGATATCTTCAGGTTCAGATACCTCCTCTTCGAAAGAAGAGTCTTCTAAGGCAGAAGCTTCCTCAGGATCAGAAAAGTCATCAGACATTTCTTCCGTCTCACTTTCTACGATACCCTCCTCCTCAGGTATGATATCGTCCGCTTCGTCAGCGAAAACAAGGGAGCAGGAACCTGCTACTACGCTTAACATCACAAGAAGAGATACGATCTTTCTTTTCATAAAAACAACAAAAAAAAAAAATATCCTAAAGATTTTAATATAAATACCAATATATTGGAACA
>CACXGG010000082.1 GCA_902767145.1 Oscillospiraceae bacterium
TTACACGGCTGTTGCCATCCTTATAGTCGCAATGACACTTATGACCATCATCAGAAGGGTCATCGAACCCCCTATCCTTGGAAAGACCCTTCAGATCCATCCCCTGCTCATGCTCATCGGCATGGCTGCAGGTGTCTATATCTGGGGTGCTGTAGGATTCCTCTTAGGACCTGTTGTGCTCATCATCATTATCGACATCATGCACGTATTCGAACTGGACAAGAAGATAATGAACTTCCTGTCGAGAGTTCTGGGCGGCTTTATGAAGACCGAGAAAAAGGGAAAGCTGGCCGCAAGTAAATAAGGTCAGCAGTTATTGGGAAGGATCCCCTCATCCTTATCACCGTCACGGCTCAGGAATGACATGGGCGGAAGATCCACCTTCCTGTCTGTCTTCATCCTGAAATCAGTCTGGGGATGGGGCATGGATTCGATGGGGTTCATATCCATATCATAGAGCTCAAGAGCCGTTACGGGCGCCTCATAGCCCTCAGGACGCATGATATTAAGGACATCTCCCCTGTAGAGCTTATTCCTCTGGGAAACGATATATGTGTCTGTAGCAGGGTCATATGACTTCACTACTCCCACCACGAAGGCAGGCTTGTTATACGTCTTGTCATAGGACATCTGGGCATTATCTGAAGGAGCATCATAGAAGAAGCCTGTTCCGTAGTCCCTGTGGACCACCTTGTTCAGGAGCTCTGTCCACCTGGGATCGGTCTTATAGGACGAAGGATCCTTCATATAGAGATCCACAGCCTCCCTGTACACCTTTGTGGCGCAGGCGGCATAATATGCCCCCTTTATCCTTCCCTCTATCTTGAAGCTGTCTATGCCCGCTTCTATCATGTCAGGGACGTGGTCTATCATGCATATGTCCTTGCTGCTCAGGATGTATGTTCCGTGCTCATCCTGCTCCACGGGCAGAGGCTCATCAGGCCTCTTCTCCTCTGCGATGGTATAGCCCCATCTGCAGGGCTGGGCACAGGCGCCTCCATTGGACCTTCTTCCGGTGAAGTAATTGGAGAGAAGGCATCTTCCTGAATAAGACATGCACATGGCTCCGTGGATAAAGCACTCCAGCTCCAGATCCTCCGGGATGTGTTTTCTGATCTCCCTTATCTGCTCCAGGGATACCTCCCTGGCGGGAACGATCCTTCTCGCTCCCTGCCTGTACCAGAAATTACAGGCCTCGGAATTGGTGACACTTGCCTGGGTGGAGATATGGATCTCCAGGTCCGGGGCCACATCCCTTACCCTGGTGAAGATACCGGGGTCGGACACCAGCACCGCGTCGGCCTTAGCCTCGTGGGCTACGAAATCTATCTCGTCGTTTACCTTTGAAAGGTCGTTTTCGAGAGCAAGGATATTCATGGTGACATAGCACTTAACGTTATTTTCGTGGGCAAAAGAGATGCCCTCTTTCATGTCTGCGTGATCGAAATTTCCGGAGAAGGTGCGGAGTCCGAACTGCTTGCCGGACATATAGACGGCATCAGCGCCGTACAAAACTGCGGTCTTCAGCTTTTCCAGGTCCCCGGCGGGACTTAAGACTTCCGGTCTTTTCATGGGATCAGCCCTCGTAGTGGTCTTCGGGATACTCGCCCTCGGGAAGAGGTGTGGGAGTATTGTAGACAGCGTTATCCTGCTGCTCCCAGATATCCTGGTACATCTCTACGTTAGCCTCATGCTCCTCATATGTTACGGCATAGGCCGTACCGCCGTCACCGGTGGCACAGAAGTAGTAGAAGTTACAGTTAGGCTCGGGATAGAGGGCAGCCTGGATAGCATCGAGACCCGGCATACAGATGGGTCCCGGGGGAAGTCCCTCGTGGGTATACGTGTTATAAGGGCTGTCTATGGCCAGATCGTCCACGGTAAGCACCAGATGGGGAGGAAGCCCCTGCATCTGTCTCAGATAGTTTATGGACGCGTCAGAGCACATATAATGGAGTGACTCATCGTCAGAATCAAGCCTGTTGTGGAAGACAGCGGAGATATACATCATATCCGTGGCACGGCTGGTCTCGGTCTGGATAAGGGATGCGAAGGTGATGGCCTCATCCAGGGTCATGCCGATGGCCTCTGCTCTGTCGTAATACTCGTCATAGAGCTTGTTGTTGGTGTTATTGAGGAAGATATTGATTATCTGCCTGGGTGTGGCATTTACGTCGAATTCATATGTATCCGGGAA
>CACXGG010000083.1 GCA_902767145.1 Oscillospiraceae bacterium
TAGTGTGCCTTTTTCTTCTGGTTCCGGGCCTCGATGCCTGCGCCCTCGAAAAGAGGCTCGTAGGATCTGCCACAGAGGTCAGTACCCTTGAACTCCTCGATGATCTCATAGGCCTTTGTCTCCTCATCCTTGGAGAGCTTGCCCAGGACTGTATCGAGAAGAGCCTTGGCCATGTAGTATGCATATCCGTCAGCTGCCTTTACCTTGGCATAGTCAGAATCAGGATTTACGCAGAGTGCAACGTTACTGGGAAGTGTCCAGGGTGTTGTTGTCCATGCAAGGAAGTAAGCATCCTCACCTGCCACCTTGAACCTTACGACAGCGGATCTCTCCTTGACCGTCTTATATCCCTGGGCAACCTCGTGGCTGGAAAGGGCTGTACCGCATCTGGGGCAGTAAGGAACGATCTTGTGGCCCTTGTAGAGCATGCCCTTGTCCCAGATGGTCTTAAGAGCCCACCACTCGGACTCGATGTAGTTGTTGTCATATGTTACGTAAGGGTTTTCCATATCAGCCCAGAAGCCGACTCTCTCAGACATCTGCTCCCACTGATCCTTATATGTCCAGACGGACTCCTTACACTTCTTGATGAAAGGCTCGACACCGTATCCCTCGATCTGGGGCTTACCGTCGATGCCCAGCATCTTCTCTACTTCCAGCTCAACGGGAAGTCCGTGGGTATCCCAGCCTGCCTTGAAGGAGACAGCCTCGCCCTTCATGGAGTGGAACCTGGGGATAACGTCCTTGATGACACGTGTCTTGATATGTCCGATATGGGGCTTTCCGTTAGCCGTGGGAGGACCGTCGTAGAGCGTAAACGTAGGAGCTCCGTCCTTAGCCTCCTTAAGGGATCTCTTGTAGATATCATTTTCCTTCCAGAAAGAAAGGACTTCCTTCTCTCTGTCGATAAAGTTCATATCGGTCGATACTTTCTTGTACATACTTCGTCTCACCTTCCGCAAAATTCTGACTGTTTATTATAAATATTAAAGACTTTCAAAGTCAAGGTATCACATACGTGACTCCACTATAAAAGCCGCCTCCAGATCGGCGGTATGGATGGCTGCCACCCCGGGGAAGAAAGCCGCTGCCTTGGAGAAGGGGTCATTATTGCCGTCTGATTCCCTTCCCATATGGAACCTGATCATGGCATATTCCTCGGGAGTTATCCTGATACAGCTCTGGATTATGAAGCAGGACTTATCTCCGTGGCCGATGGGGAGCTTGTCGTTAACGCCCCATTCCTCTACCTCCTGCCACTGTCCGTCGATCTTTCTGTTCCTCTTCTGGACCTCGTAGAAATTGGCCTTGCAGATATCGTGAAGGAGTGCTGTGATGATCACCGTATCCTCCTTGAGATCTATGAGACCCTCATCCACCTTGGCCTTGAGCCTGTTATAGACATTGAGGGAGTGAAGGGCCAGGCCGCCCTTACAGTGGAGATGGTACTTCGTTGAGGCGGGAGCCGTATAAAAATCAGTATTTCCCAGCCAGTTCACCAGCTTTTCCATACCGTTCCTCTCTGTCTTGAGGAGGAGCTCCTCGATAAGCTTCCTGTTTTCTTCTATCTGTTCCTGTGTAAGCTTGAATCCTTCTGCCATCTGTTCATTCCTCCGTAAAGATATTCCAGGGAGTCTCAGCCTTGACAGGTATCTGAAACTCCATATATTCGTTCCTGACCGGGTGGTAAAAGCCGATCATATAAGACTGAAGACAGATCTTCTTACCGTCTCCGAAGGTCCTGTCACCATATTTCCGGTCTCCCAGAAGGGGGTGTGAAGCCCCTGACATCTGGCACCTGATCTGGTGGAACCTTCCGGTCTCCAGGCGTATATCCACAAGGGAGACATCCCTGCCCTTGTATATCCCCTCTCCCGTGACCTTATAGTCCAGGACTGCCTTTTTGTCGGCATTACAGGTGATGCTGCTCTTTATGACGGCCCGGAAGCCCTGATCCGTCTTTACCTTGCGGATGATATCCTCCAGCCTTCCCTCTTTCTGCTGAAAGAGGCCGTTTACCACCGCTCTGTATCTCTTTGTGGTCTTCCCTGACCTGATCTGCTCCGACAGTCTGGAAGCAGCCTTGTCAGTCCTGGCGAAGACCATGACCCCCTCCACGTTCCTGTCCAGCCTGTGCACCAGGCCAAGATAAACGTTTCCGGGCTTATTGTACTTTTCCTTGAGATAGTCCTTCAGGAGCCCCAGCATATCGGGAGCATCTGTCCCGTCAGCCTGGGAAAGGACTCCCGCGGCCTTTACCGCAACTATCACATGATTGTCTTCAAATAAGATCTCAGGTGTCATCTGCTCCATCTCGCCGTCTGTCCGCAGGGCAGGCAGATGCCCATCTCCTTAACGGGAAGCCCCAGCTCGTCCGATACCGTCTTCCCTCCGAACTTCTTTCCTACTATGAGTTCCAGGACATTTCCTGCCGCCGAGGGGTTGAGTTCAGTGGCATAGGAACTTATGAGCACGAAAAGGGGATCGTCTGAAAGAAGGAGCGAACACCTCTCAACGAACTCGTAAAGGGACTTTTCGATTTCCCACAGTTCTCCCGTGGGGCCCCTGCCGTACTTGGGCGGATCCATGATGATACCGTCATACTTCCTGCCCCTTCTTATCTCGCGTTCCACGAACTTCCTGCAGTCCTCTGCGATATAGCGGACATAGCTGTCGGAAAGCCCGGACAGCGCCAGGTTCTCCTTGGCCCTGTTTATCATTCCCTTGGAGGAATCCACGTGGACCACCTCGTCCGCTCCGTGGGCCGCAGCCGCACAGGTGGCACCTCCCGTATACGCGAAGAGGTTTAAGATCTTTATATCCTTCTTTCCGGAAGCCTTTGCATCCGAGATCAGCTTTCCGCAGAAATCCCAGTTTGAGGACTGTTCCGGGAAAAGTCCTGTATGCTTGAATGAAGTAGGTTCAATGATAAAGCTAAGCTCTTTTCCCAGGGAATCATAGGAGATATTCCATTTTGAGGGCATGGAGCGCAGCTTTGACCAGGAACCGCCTCCTGTACTGCTCCTGTTATAGACAGCATGGGGCTTTATGTCGGTCTGTGGAAAGGGCCAGATAGCCTGGGGATCCGGACGTCTCAATATAACGTCGCCCCATCTTTCCACCTTGTCGCCGTCACCTGTATAAAGAACTTCGAAATCCTTCCATCCGTCGGAAATAAACAACTTTCGTAACCTCCGTCAGTTGACGTTCAGATCTTCCGAGACTGCGATAACGGTATCCCCGTAAATGAGCTCGGCTCTGTATGTACCGCTCTGGTATTCGTCCCCGCTCTCGGGCATAAAATCACACTCGGCGGTTATATTTCCGTCCAGGACCACTTCCATTGTCTGGACCTGGGTATCGTTCTTATAAAGGACTGCTTCAAAAGTCATGGTCATGGGCTGGTTGAAATAGAAAACACAGTGAAGTGCCATGGCAGAGGTTGTGCTGCCGAAGGAGACGGGATTTCCGGAAATGGCGTCATACCAGCAGCTGTCAACGTAGATGGACTCGATAAATGCTTCATTTATATTGATGGGATTTCCATCCTCGTCAAAGACGCAGATCATGGAATAACCGGAGAAAAACATCTTCTCGAAAGCAGATACGTCCTCTATCTTCCAGGAGTTATCGTTTCTCTTTACTGTCAGGACAACGGTCTGATCCTCGGGATCGTTCTCTTTGATCTTTTCGATGATCTCATCGGGAGTTCCTGTCAGGAGCTCATCGTTCATGATATATACATCGGGGATCTCCACCGTTACAGTGGCCTTAGTCCTCTTATCGTTGAGCTTTACGCTCTCGATCTCATAGGAATAATCAGAGAACAGCTGAAGTGCGATATCCTTCTGCTCGTCAGAAAGGGATGATATATAGTCCCCTGAGGAATTCTTTGTAAGATAAGCCTCCGGATCGCTCATCATGCTGTCCAGCTCATCCGTAACATACGTGGTTACCTTATCCTTGGCTATCTCTTTGAGAAAATCGGAACACGACGTGGAAGAAAGGGCAAACAATGCTGCCATAAGTACTGCCGTGAACCTGACTGTTATCCTCTTAGCTCTTGTCATAATAACTCTCCTGCTTTCAGCTAATTCTATTTATTATAATATCTTTGCGCATAAAAAACCACCGCCCTGTCAGGAGACAGAGCGGCGGATCGATCACTATTATCTGCGCCGTATATTACTGGTCGTAATCGTTATAGACTGTGCAGGTATCCTCAGCGATCTCATGGCCATCAAGGTCATAGAAGACGATCTTGTATGTATCTGCGGGCATATACCACATATCGGACCA
>CACXGG010000084.1 GCA_902767145.1 Oscillospiraceae bacterium
AAATAAGTGATCCCGATCTGCTCTTTTTGTCTGATGCCATCCTCGATCCTCCGTCCATGAATGATCCTCCATATTATAGAACATGAGGGAACCTTATTCAAAGTCCCGCGGGGCTTTGGCACTTCTAATGTAACAGGTTTGATAAATATTATCTCTTTTGATATGCTATATTAATATTAAAAAGGGCCCCGGCTTATAACAGGGGCAAATATCTTACTTACAGAAGGAAATGTTATATGGATAAGATCGCAGTGCTGATACCTTGTTACAATGAGTCTCTGACTATCGAAAAAGTCATAAAGGATTTCAGAGCGGCTCTTCCCGAAAGCACTATATATGTCTACGACAATAACTCCACTGACAATACAGCCCAGATCGCCGAGGAGGCAGGGGCAGTAGTCAGGAAAGAATACCAGCAGGGAAAGGGCAACGTTATCAGGAGGATGTTCCGCGAGATAGATGCCGAGTGCTACATCATGGTAGACGGTGATAATACTTATCCTGCAGAGTGTGCTCCCGAAATGGTACAGAAGGTCCTGGACAAGAATGTGGATATGGTAGTAGGCGACCGTCTCTCCTCCACATATTTCGAAGAGAACAAGAGACCTTTCCACAACTTCGGTAACTCCCTGGTAAGAAGGAGCATCAACGTCCTGTTCCACAGCGATATCAAGGATATCATGACAGGATACCGTGCATTCTCATATCAGTTCGTTAAGTCCTTCCCCGTCCTTTCCGGCGGATTTGAGATCGAGACCGAGATGAGCATCCACGCCATAGATAAGAACCTCCTTATCGAGAACGTGATCATCGAATACAGGGACCGTCCCGAGGGAAGTGAGTCCAAGCTCAATACATACTCTGACGGCTTTAAGGTCCTTATGACCATCTGCAGGCTCTTCAGGAACTACAGGCCCATGGCTTTCTTCGGACTCATCGCCCTGGTACTGGCTCTCCTGTCCATCGGATTCTTTATCCCCATCATGGCCGAGTTTATATCAACAGGACTTGTTCCCCACTTCCCCACTCTCATCGTGTGCGGATTTGTATTTATAGCAGCCATCCAGTCCTTCTTCTCAGGTCTCATCCTTGAGAACATCAAGCAGAAGAACCGTCAGGATTTCGAGATGCAGCTCATAGCAGTTCAGGACCGCAAGACAGGTTTAAACTGATATGGATCCCGTTAAACGCGAGGTAGACAGAAAGACTTTTTTCAGAGCGCTCATATGCGCTCTTTTGTCGTTATTATCATTTAATCTGAGCCTGGACTTCCAGTCCATAGAAGGTTCCGCCATTACGAAGTTCGGCTATAATGTCCTGACTTCCTTCAAGGGCTTTTCGATGGAACAAACCATTCTCTTCATCGGCCTTCTCATCTTTTTCTATGTGACGGACAGCAGGTACAGATGCCAGAAGAAAGAGCTGACGGTCATCATACCGGCGCTCCTGTTTTCCTTCTTCATGGTCTTCGGTTATTCCTATGAGGCAAAGGACTCCTGGGAACTTGCAGTCGGACTTAAGAACGGACAGTCATTCAAGGCGCTCATCATCTTCATAGGATTCTTCATCCTCTTCTGCCGCCTCCTGAATATCGTCTATACGTGGCTGGATCCGGAGAGCGGAGCACCGAAGCTTAGCCTGTCACGCCGCAGTTTCCTTGAAAAAGGCCCCTTTGCCTGGTATCTGAAAAAACTTACCGACCATCCCTTCCTGACAGTTTTTTTCACACTGATGGTCATCTACATACCCCATATGATCCTCTCCTATCCCGCCAGCTTCATGGGGGATACGGACAACCAGATCCGCCAGTGCTTCAAGGAACTTAAAGATCCCACCATGGATTACCTGAGGCACGATCCCGGACTTCTCCTGTCCGATGACGTCTTCATCAACAACCATCACCCCGTGGCCCACTCACTTCTTATCCATGTATTCCTTCTGTTCTCAGATGCAGTATTCGGATCTTTCAATGTGGGTATATTCATGGTAGCGATCCTTCAGGAAGTACTGTTCATGCTCACCATCTCCTATGGTTTCACCGTCCTTCTCAGGAACAGGCTGGTGACACCCAGGTATGGTATCCTCGTGATCCTTTACTGCTTCCTTCACCCCCACATCCACTCCTTCATCTTCCTCATCACCAAGGATATGTTCTACTGCATATGCTTCCTTGTACTGATGATCGCGGGTTATGAGTGGCTTACCGGTGTAAAGAGCAAGAGGATCGTCATCCTTATGCTCATCGCCTGCACCGGGATAATCCTGTCCCGAAATGACGGAAAGTATTCACTTCTGCTCTTCTTCCTCATCGCAGCGATATTCTTTAAGCCTGTGAGGAAGCAGTCCATTATCTACGCAGTCTATGTGCTCCTGTTCAGTTCCTTCATCTTCAACTTCCTTTATCCCCACCTCTACTTTACTCCGGGAAGCAAAAGGGAGATGCTGTCCGTGCCTTTCCAGCAGACAGCAAGATACGTCAGGGAGTACGGCGATGAAGTCACAGAAGAAGAAAAGGAAGCCATAAATGCAGTCCTTAAGTATGATGTACTGGCCGAAAAATATAATCCCGATAAATCAGATAACGTTAAGGCCACCTTTAATGACAGAGCCACAACAGATGAACTGGTAACATATTTCAGGACATGGGGAAAGATGCTCACCAAGCATCCCGGCGTTTATGTAGAGGCCACCATGAACAACTACTATCAGTATTTCTATCCGGGAACAGTCCGCTATATGATCTATACCTTTGCCCATTCAGAGGCCAGGATCGATGAGACCAACGAATGGCTGGAACCTATAGACAAGTCCTTCAGCTATCCGGAGTCCCTGGACAGGGCCAGAAAGGCATATGACTATTTCGACGCCGGTTACAGGGAATTCCCTCTGGTGTCCTTCTTCGTTACTCCGGCTGTCTACGTATGGTGCGTCATCATCCTCTTCTGTTATGTCATAAGAAAGAGGAACCGTCAGTCAGTTGTACTGATGACGCTTCCCCTTCTTGTATTCCTTATATGTCTCGTAGGTCCCTGTAACGGATACTATGGACGTTATGCATTCCCTGTAGTAACTGCCCTTCCCCTTCTCATTCCCATGATAAGAGGACTCACCTCAGGCCGTCCCTCCGAAAAAAGGAACTAACTGATCCAGACTCCGTTAGCATCGAACGTATAGACCTTTCCGTCGATGGTGACCTTTCCGGTCTGCATGACTCCGTCAGCATTGAAGTAATACCACTTGCCTCCGGTCTTATACCAGCCGGTCTTCATGGCGCCGTTAGAACCGAAACAGTACCAGTTGTTATTGAGTTTCTGCCAGCTGGTCTGCATAGCTCCGCCGCCGTCGAAGTGATACCACTTGCCATCCAGCTTGATCCATCCGGTCTTCATGGAACCATCATCCAGGAAGTAATACCATTTTCCTCCTGACTGCTGCCATCCGGTCCTCATAACTCCGCCGGAGGAGAACAGATACCACTTGCCGCCTATCTTCTTCCAGCCGGAAGCCATAGATCCGTCAGTCTTATCAAAGTAATACCATTTACCTGAAAGCTTCTTCCAGCCATACTGCATATAGCTCTCAGAATCATAGTAATACCACTTGCCGCCTTCTTCTACCCATCCGGTATGCCACTCCTGGCTTGTGCAGTTAGTACAGGTGCTGTGAATTATAATATCTTTCTTACCGGAATCTGATACGTGATTTCTCTTTACAGTGCATGATGAACTGTCACGGACAAATATACCATAATCCGTAGAGGTCTTGACGGTATTTCCTTCAACTGTTCCATTCTTACAGTACTTAAGGTATATACCGTACTGGGTGGATGATTCTACTGTATTTCCCTCGACTATACATTTGGTCGTATAAGCAGTATCACTGCCTTCGATCCATATACCTGCGTTGGTCGGTTTTTTGATCACATTGGTCTTTACGGTGCAGGAAGTACAGAGTTTGATACATATAGCTCTGTCCTTTGCATTGTTTACCGTGTTTCCTTCCACTACCACCGTCTTACAATATCTTATAAAGATTCCATACTGTCCCGGAGATTTAATGGTATTTCCGCTGCATGTACACTTTGTAAGATAAGAAGTGGAATCAGCATCAACCCAGATGCCGGTACTTCCGGCGCCGGAGATAGTATTGTTCTTGATGGTGGAAGTTGCACAATACTTTATGAAGATGGCCTGCTGTGCAGCTTTTGTAATGATATTACCATCCAGGTTAACGCTCTTACAGTACTTGACTGAGATCGCATAGTTCCCCTGTGCGGAGATAGTATTATTCTTACAGATAAAGGAGCTCGTCTGATTATCGGCGGATGCCTCCATCATGATGCCGTATTCAGTGGCGTTTGTAATAGTATTTCCGGTAATGGTGCAGGTGTCGCAATTCCTCAAGGATATTCCCCTTCTTCCTACACCCGCAATGTCATTATCGATGATCTGGATCCCGGGAGTATCTGAGGCAAATATACCGTCACTGTCTGCTCTTTCTGTATTTGTAGCCAGGATATGGTTGCCGCTTACCAGAACAGTACCGCTCAGACCGAGGACCCTGATACCGGAATAATTCGTTTTGCTGGTCGTGGTATTTGTGCCATTGATAGTATTATTCAGGACGCTTATATCCGAGACAGCGCCATCCGTAGCCTGCAGCATTATACCGAATTCAGAAGACTTATTGATCGTATTATTCTCGATCGTCACAGAAGATGATCCGGAGGCCACCTTGATCCCCGTATGTCTTGAATTATTGATGACATTATTACTTATGGTACTGTTTCTGACACCCAGGAAATAGATCATATCCTTGCTCGCATCGATAGTGGATCCTGAATATATCTTTGTCTGGGTATTATTCCTTATAGTGACATTTGTGCAGTCTTTAGCAACAACTATCGAATTACAGCTGGTACAGGTATTGTTTTCGAACAGTACGGTATCAAACCCCTCTGCACTCAGACAGTAGGAATGGATATTCACAAATGTGTTGTTATTGATGACATAATCGTGGGCTCTATCCCCTTGAACGGGATGGTGGGTCCCGATCCCTGCCATTACATTATTGAAAGTACAATAATTGACAGATACATTAATGGTGGGAGTGTTATCAAAGGGCATTGCATATTCAGAATTCTCACCATCGGCATTTGTATAATCAGTATGAATGGCTTCTATAGTGTAATAACTCGATTCCGTAGCAAAAGCATCTGTAAGCTGTGCATCCTTGAAAGTTACATGGGAAACGGCCACACCATCACATCCGCTGACGTTAAGGAAGTGATCCGTACAATTGAGCATCGTCATGTCTTCGATAATGATGTTTTTACAGTGTCTGAAGATAAATACGGCGGTCTGGTATGTGGTATTATTGACACCACGGTCCCAGGTGCCTCCGGATATGGTAATGTCATGAGCGTTTGTATATCCGCCATGGTTACATTTGTCTCCTTTGCAGATCGTCATATCTGTGGCACTTACAGTATGCTCCGCATCGATCATAGCACCCTTTGCATCGCAGGTGGATATGATCGTTGCATCATCATCAGCATAGATCGATGTATTGGAAAAGATCTTTACTTTCGCACTGAGATAGTAGGTTCCGGCCGGGATAAAGATCACTACGCTCCTGCCGCCGTTCTCGGGATAAACAGCCTCCCAGCAGCAGTTGTATAATGCTCTCCAGTCATCAGTCGTATCATTTCCCTTACCGCCATAATATCCGATACCCATACATATGGTATCGTCTGTCCATATTGCGGCATTATAGTCATAAACGATCTCCGAACCTGAAGACTCAAATTTGAAATATGAAGTCACATTGCGATCGCGGGTATTATAATTAAGGAGGGAAGAAAGAACACTGTTTGCCCCTATATTGATCTTACATGACGCAAGATTCTCCTGACAGTAAAGCTTTTTGATACCGGGATTCTGGCTCAGATCGATGTAAGAAATACTGTTATTATGGCAGTCCAGTTCCTCAAGAGCCGTAAATACCTCTATTCCGCTGAGATCATATATCTGTCTTCCGCTTATATCCATAGAAGTAACGGCACTTATCTCATCAGAACTCAGGAAGCCGTCTTCATCGGCATCGATATCAGAAGATGATACATATGTACGGAAGACCTGATCCTTGAACAGGGTATCGGTGATCTGGATGCCCTCTCCGGCAGATATCTCCTCCGCTTCTTCCTCTTCGGTTTCCACAGGAGGTTCTTCCTCACTTTCGATCTCTTCCGGTTCTTCCTCATCCTCAACCGGACAGGTCTCTTCGGTTTCATCCTCTTCTATGATCCCGTCTTCCTCGAAGGACTCCTCCTCCGGTTCCGACGTTTCTTCGCTTTGAACATCAAATCCAACATCAAGTTCTTCAGGATCCTCAGTATCGGCAAAGACCAGACCTGACATTGTACCTATCACCATACTTGCAGAGAGAATAATACTTAAAAGCTTTTTGTAATGCATAGTAAACCTCCTGTAGTCCATAAATCTCTATCTTATAATCGATTATACCCCAGAGGCAGTATCCCGGGCATTAACGCGCCGGGAATATAAAAGAACAAAATGTTAACATTACATTTCTTCTCTGAAAATATCCCCGGAAAATACTGATCCGGACATCATCCCGCTCCGGATCCCCGAACGGATGACAACATATAAATCCATGGTGTAAAATAAGCTGGACCTGGAAAGAAAGGATCTCTATAAATGCCGAAATGCCGCTCAATAAGCTTGTTGTCAAAGTACAGATCCGAACTGATGGGTATAGCCATGATATCTGTTATCCTGTACCACTTTTCGCAGGATACGCATTCTTCAGGTTATAACTTCACCCTCCCTTTGAACTTTTTTTACAACTATATATGGAGCAGCGGGGTCGATATCTTTCTTTTGCTGTCCGGGATAAGTATTTTCTATTCCCTGAAGCGGTCTTTTGACCTCAAGTCGTTTTATACCAAAAGGATAAAGCGTATCATCCTTCCTTACCTGATAGTTGCGGGGATCTATTTTCTGATCATAGATGCCATCATGTCAAAAGATCTCCTATTGTTCATAAAGGACCTTTCATTCTACAGCTGGTTTGAGAGCGGATTATCAACATTCTGGTATATACTGGTGATCCTTTTGTGCTACGCCTTCGCTCCGCTCTTTTTCCGTCTGGCAGACAAAAAAGACAGTAAAGGCTATGGGATGGTCCTTATCATTATCATAACCATCATCGCCTGCGTATACATAACTCTTCTATATTTTTTCCGGTTTCCATTCTACGACAACTTTAATATAGGTCTTGCCAGGATCCCTGTCTTCTTCATAGGAATGGTCATAGGCAAGTTTTCATATGGGAATAAAGAAATCTCTCTCATTACGCCCTGTCTATTCCTGATCACGGCTGTACTTATCTACTTCCAGTCAGTAGTCCCCACATATCTCATGAGATATCTTTTTGCAGTAAATGCTGTATCTTTTTCATTCATCCTGACAGTCATCTTCGAAAAGCTATTGTCAGGCAAAAAAGTCTTCGAAAAGTTGATAAGCCCGTTCCTTTCATGGTTTGGCAGGAACTCTCTTGAGATCTATCTTTGTCATGTAACCATAAGAAGGACTTTCAACAGATCCGGTCATCCCTGTTCCCATTACAGATATGAGATAACGATGATCGCTCTTTCCCTTATATCCGCAGTGCTCCTTAACAGGATCGTAAATATAATATTGTCCCGGAACGTCAGGACGATCCGGGACAATAGAGAGTGACCTGTTTAAACTGTCTTATTTCTTATCTTCTGTTTCAGGCTTTAATACCTTACCTGTCTCAAGATAGTAGTAGGCGTCCTTTATGAAGCTTACTATGATCATGATGATTACTATCGCTACAGGGAAAGCTGCGATGATGGATACCGACTGGATATTGTTCATGGAGCTCTCTGAGAAGATGAGTGCGATGGGAAGAAGGATAAGGAGCATTGCCCAGAAGAGCTTCATCTTCTTGGAAGCCATCTCATCGCCCTTCATGTTCTTGTAGGAGTAGGAAGATGCAACAAGTGTGATGGAGTCGAATGATGTTGCATAGAATGCGATCATGGACAGGATCAGGAGAACGAGAACGATCTGGTAGCAGGGAAGCTGCTTGATGAGCTCGATGATGACTGCATAGAGATCATATCCGTTTGCCTCATACATTCCGATGGCATCGAACTTGCCTGTAACCTGAAGGTTGAGACCGTAGTTACCAAGAACGATGAAAGAGATAAGTGTGGAGCAGAGTCCGAAGGCATATGTTCCGAGGATGACCTGCTTAACTGTACGGCCCCTGGAGATGTTACCCATGAAGAAAGGAGCAGCTACGCACCATACGAGCCAGTATGCCCAGTAGTACATTGTCCAGTTCTGGGGGAAGCAGTTCTCTCTGAGGGGATCTGTATATGTGCTGAGGACAGCGAAGTTCTGTGTAGCAAGACCGAGCTCGGAGAAACCGTTCTCAAGGATGTATACAGCCTTGCCGCTGAAGATGAATACGAATGCCAGGATGAGACCGAAGAAGACCATGCAGATCTTGGAAAGAGCGTTAACGCCCTTCATTCCGATCATTACTGAAGTTGTATATGTTGCAAATGTAACAAGAAGGATAGCGATTGTTACCCACTTGGAGTACTCGATACCGAAGAGTGTTGTAAGAGCATTACCAAGGAGAGGAGTAGCAACGGAGAATGTTGTTGCTGTACCTGCGATAAGAGCTACGATGGCAAGTACGTCGATGACCTTTCCG
Source organism: Oscillospiraceae bacterium (assembly GCA_902767145.1). Classification (GTDB taxonomy): domain Bacteria; phylum Bacillota; class Clostridia; order Saccharofermentanales; family Saccharofermentanaceae; genus Saccharofermentans. Next base: position 8,776 of record CACXGG010000084.1, read on the forward strand.
ATGGGACCGTCTACCTTCTTACCGAGAAGGGCACGGCAGGACTCTGAATACTTCTGCTTGTTGGATCCTCTTACGTGGATCATGAAACCGAAGCATGCTGCAAGTACTGCATAGAAGCTCCATACAACGGGACCCCAGTGGTAAAGGGGCATAACGTTAGCCCAGTCGTTGATAGTTCCTAAAGCCTGTACTCTGGGCTCCTCTGCGTAGTAGATCCACTCACAGAAGGAGTAGAAGAGGATATCAGCTGCAAGACCGCAGCAGAATACCATGGCACCCCATGCGAAGAAACCATACTTAGGCTTCTCGTCAGGTCCTCCAAGTCTTACGTTACCGATCTTGGAGAAAGAGATGAAAAGAGATACCAGGAAGATACCGAGAGCTACTACGAGGTAGTAAAGACCCATCTGGTCTCCGAGAAAAGTTCTGATGGCACTGATCGTATTTGTTGAACCTTCGGGATTGATGATGAATGTTGCACAAAGTACAAGGAGTACTACCAGGGGCGCGATGGTCGTTACAGGATCGATCTTACGTCCTTTTTCTACTGTCTTGATATTCTCTTCGACAGCTTTCTTACTTTTGTTACTCATGTTTCTATTTTCCTTTCCTTCCTCATTCATATATAAATGATTATTAGAAGCTAAACCTTTATACCGCCCTGCGGTAATCCTTATATGATCCGTCGATGGCGACAAGTTCCTCAAAACTGTCGATCTCGAACACATCCTCGTTTCTCATCTCTCTTATTCCCAGAGTGAAATCCTCACTGTGTACAAATACCGGGATATCATCCCAGTAGATATTCCTGTTGCCGCTCTCGAACTCTTTCTCAATATCTTTCCTGAGAGTAGCGGCATCTTCCCTGCTCCATCTGGAGATGCTGTAGAGCTGCCAGCCGTTTACACCGCCGTCCCTTGAGCAGGAGATCACCTCTCCGTTCTCCACCTGAAGGAGCCATTCGTCTGTATATCCGTTGACCCTTACTGCGTTATATCCGGATCTTTCAAAATCAGGATCCAGGATATCCCTGTTATAGATCATCTGGTCAGCATCAAGGATGATGACGTCAGTATCGAGATATTCCCTGGCACAGTAGAGGGAAGAGATATTATTACATGTATCGTAGTAAGGATTGTTTACGATGGTGATCCCGGGATAATCTTCCTTCAGGACCTCAAAGCACTCTGCGAGATAACCGGTTACTACCACGATATCATCGATACCCTCGGACTTAAGCCCGGTAATTACAGTATCGATCATCCTTACACCGTTTACCTTCACCAGGGGCTTAGGTATATCGAAGGTAACAGGATGCATCCTGTCGCCCTTTCCGGCAGCCATTATGATGGCTCTCTTTACTTTATGCATATTCCCCTCTTTTCTGCCTCTTCCACAGCGATCCTGTAGAATTCCTTTGCATATCTGTACTGCTTCAGTGAATACTCTCCGAACTCCACGCCCAGTGCTCTTTTGAACTCGCACCAGTTGCTCCAGAGAAGGCCGCATACTGCCACATAGCAGTAGATCTTGATCCTGGTGACATCAGGGCACTTTCCGCCGAAATAGATATCGATAAGGTGGTCCACCTCATCCTTTGTATAGAACGAATAGATGCTGAACATGGCAAGGTCCACATGGGGATCCTGCATTCCTGAATATTCCCAGTCAGTGAGCTGAAGCTGCTCCTGTCCGTTCTCATCGTTATAGAAGAGGAAATTATCCGGTACCGCATCGATATGTGTGAGGCATCTCTTCTCACAGGCCTTCTCCACAAAACCGCGGAGGGACAGTACATTCTCATGCGTAACCACATAATCTTTATAAGCGGAATCATGACCATTCCAGAGTGTCTGGTAGAATTCGATCTGGCCGAAGATATCAAAGTCGTGATCCACTTTTATCTCCTGGTCATGGAAGCTCTTAAGGAGCTTCATTCCCCTCTCGAGGTCATTATCATCCTCGGGATCCAGGGAGCGGACGTCATTAAGGAACTTGGTGATCTTATATCCGTTCTTTGGATTGATATAGACGGGATCATCGCAGAAACCCTTGCCTGAGATCATGTGATAGACCTGGGCCTCGTGCTCCCTGTCGATGAGTACATCTGTTCCCTCCCCGGGGATCCTCATGATGTACCTGTTGTCCTTACATGTGAAGATAAATGATCTGTTGGTCATTCCCTTCTTAAGGATCTCGATATCCTTTACCTCGGAATGATCCACACCGAAACAGTTTGCTATAACATCGATGGCATCTGATCTGAGCTGGTCGGAATCCCTGTCGAACTCGCGGAGCTGCTCATATGTATTGATCTCGACTGCCTCAGAAGGACTTGCGATCTTCGCATTTACCTTGGGATCAAGATCAAAGAGGGCTGCCTCCCAGAAGAGGCTGTCATTAGCAGGGTCTGCGGCAAGCTTCTTAACATTGTCAGAAAGCTGGGCTGCATCTTTTGAATCTATATAGGAGATACCGATCATCTTATTTGAATCGGCCTCACCCTTTCCTGTGATCTCCAGCTGTCTGTTGAGCTTGATGCCGCCGTTTCTTATCTTCTCCTCGGATACCATATACCAGGAGTAGGGCTCAAAGGTGGAGAAGGGGTTCTCACGGCACCAGATGTCACAGGGGATGATATAAGTATTATTTATCTTCTTTATTATCTTATTAACTGAATGGAGATTATTCTTTGATGAATAGTCGGCATTGACCACGAGATCAACACCATACTTATCCATGAGATATTCGAACTGCTCCTTGAGGAAACCGACAACGATGGTGATATCCTTTATACCTGCCTCGTGGAGCTGCTCGATCTGTCTTTCGATGAGGCACTGGCCCTTTACCTGTATGAGGGCCTTGGGGATCTCCATATTGATGGGGACCATCCTCATACCGAATCCGGCGGCGAGGATGACTGCATTATTAGGCTTTCTGGAATCCAAAAGCTCCTTGCCGGGCTTTAATATCTTAAGATCATCGGAGATATAGCCGCTGTCCTTAAGATCCTTGAGGGATCTGTTGACTACGCCCAGGGACAGACCTGTCCTTGAAGCGATGGCTCTCTGGTTGTCAGCACCGTACTTTACGATGGAAGTGAATACGTCAGCGTCGTATCTGTTCACGAAATAACATCTCCTGTTTGTTCACGAAAAAGAAAAACCTCTTGTTCACGAACAACATGATAAACTTGTTATTTCTTTTTTTCAACCTTTTTTGACGTATTTTTTTCGGGCTTTTTGACGGCTTTTTCCTTTTCAGATGTTATTTCTTTATATTTATTGACAATAAAGTCTATGGTCCTTACGGTACCTTCACCCATATATACCCATGTCTCAGACCTTGCCTTATCCCTTCCCTCTTTGTAGTAGGGATCTGTAAGGACTGTATCTACCAGGTCCCTGATCTCTGTGAGGTTGTCTCCTGTAAGCTGCTTTCCAAGGAAAGGAAGGATACGGAGGGTCCAGGGCTGCTCATCAAGCCAGTAGTAGTCATAGCAGCCGGGATCGAAGGATGTGTCCGCATAAAGGATGGGCTTGTCGAAAGCCAGGGTGAAGTCGAAGATGATACCCGAGAAATCGGAGATGAGTACATCTGCATTAAAGAGTGACTCGAAGTTGTCGGGATTTCTGTCCCACTTGAGATGATCTCCTGCAGGGAACTTCTCCATGATGCCTTCCACCATTCCGGGATCGGCGATGAAGGACTGGGGATGGGGTCTTACGATGATGTCATATCCGGTCTTCATGAGCTCTTCGAGAACAGAAGTGCCGTACTTGTTGAAGATACTGTTGGGGCCCCAGGAAGGTGCCAGGAGGATAGTCCTGTTCTCCTTTTCGGGCTTGGGCAGGGATGCGATCTTCGCTCTCATATCATCCATGTAAGGGATACCTACGAGCGCAAGGTCCTTGGCGGGAAGATTCCTCTTCTTCTCAAGTTCCCTTACCTCGTCGATCTGATACTGACCGGAAAGAAGGATGGAATCAAAATAGTCCGTACCGAACATCCTGTATCCTGCGATATCATTTGCAGCATGCTGGACATGGCAGTAATGGTCTACGAACTTGGATCTCTTCCACTGGTATACATTAAGTCCGGGAGTAGATGCGATGACGATGCAGGCATTTACCATATTGAGCCTGGCGTATGCCTTGTTTCCCTCGCCAACGAACTCGAACTTTATATGCTCATACTTCTGCTCCAGGGCAGGATCGTCAGGAGATGTGGTCCAGTAGACTACATCGATACCTCTCTTCTCGAACTCGTCGCAGAAAGGCTTGAATACCTCCCAGTATCTCTTTGCCTCAGCAAAGATAAGATAAGGGATCTTATTGCTGTCAACCTTGCTCTGCTTGCCTCTGGTGAAGATGAACTTGATCTTGACCCAGGCCACCTTAAACAGATAGATAAGAAATCCTACGATACTTATCATTATGGTAAAGAGCATGCTTCCCGTTCCGGGATCTATATATAACATTATCTGGTCTGCCATATCAGTACTCTCCTAAATATTCCCAGTTAGCTTCTTCGAAAATATTGTCGTGGACTGAATACCAGGGTCCGACGTTATAAACATTTCCGTTATTGTCCTGGGGCTTATAGTCATGTGAGAAGAAGATCTCGATGGTACCGTCATCCTTGTAATCACTGTTGATGGGATTGCCGGTGAAAGGATTGACGGGATCTTCAATGGTTCCGTCCGTGGCCAGTGTGGCAACATCCGCCGTTGTCATAAGATCGTCTGATGTCGTAAATCCTGTGGCATTAAAATCCTTGACCATCAGGACCGCATTAACAAACTCGGCATCGAGTTCCTCATCGAAGAAGATCATATCATCAAACTGATAGAGTTCATATCCATGATCGGAAACAAGGATGATCCTTGTGTTATCCCAGACACCCTGCTCCTGAAGGTACTCGAACCACTTACCAAGAGTCAGATATGTGGCCATATTGACCTCGTAGTGTGAAGTATGACCATATCTGTGAACATCCATGGTCCTGCCGTCAACAGTGAACCTGTCCATATTCTCTGCATCATATTCCGTATTGTCGACATTCTGGGCCGGTACATAATCAGGCTCCTGAAGAAGACATGTGGAATGGGGCATCTCAGTACACATGATGAAGAATGCATCATCCTCATCCTCTGTGATGTTGGTGATATAGGGCATGGAAGCTACAGTTGTGTAGCAGTTGATGAAATCGGGGTTAACACCGGTGGCGATGGACATTCCATCGTGCTCCTGGGGAGAAGTGAACTCCTCAGCAACTTCCTCTTCACTGCTTCCGTCATATCTGACGTCAAGGGAATTATACTGTCCGTCATTATAGACCGTTGTCTGGCAGATAACGGGAACTGCCTTCATGAGACTGTAGAAGAAGAAATTCCTCTCCCTGTTCTCCTCGGCATTAACGGCGATGACACCGTCAAACTCGTTGAACATACCCTCTGCCCTGTAGGCATGGATATCATCGTAATCATCGTAGATGGAAGTATCGATGGCCCAGCTGTAGTTTGCAAATGGGGGATCGAAGACTGTGGTATAGAAATCGTGCTCACTGAACAGACGGGGCAGCATGGTGAGAGCTTCATTATGCTTATCCACCAGAGGCTCATCAGGCCTTGCGTTCATGGCCTGGGGAGTATAGTCATATCCGCCCCATACAGCGGGAGCTCCGAAGTTGGTATGGCATCCGAAGGAGACCATATTGGGATAATATGTAAATCCGTCGAACTGGTCATAAAGTTCAGGCTTCTCGTTGAAGATATAGGGAACATATGCTCCGATGGCACGGTCGATCATGATGACTACCACGTTCTGGCCAGTTGCACTGAGAGTGATCTTTGCGACTTCAGTTCCTTCAGAATTATAGAACTTCAGTTCATTAAAATTGTCATTGATCTTCTTAAGGTTATAGATACCGAGTCCCGCAATGGCCACAGCACCTGAAAGTGCTATGAACCTTGTTACCTTCGGGAACAGGCTGTAGATAACTGCCGGCACTATGATACAAAGTGCGATCACTGCCAGGTTGATCATGGACTCATTAGGCTTAAAGACCAGTCCGTTGTCGAACTGAAGGTCTGGTGACAGATTGCCCAGGGCGGTACCAAAGAAAAGATAGTCAACGGTAGCGATGATAGCCATCATCCACGAAGCGGATGCAAATACCTTCTTAGCCTTATCTGATGCAAGAAGGAAGTACATTCCGAACCATACGATAAAGAATCCGGCTGCGATAAAAAGGGTGATCCAGACAAATCTCGAAGGGTTATGGAAAAGAACACTGTCCACAAATTCATCCGGAGAGTAAGATACTACATCAGAAGGGATAAGGAATCCCACAAAGAGTGTAAGGTAGACCGCGCTGGCCCAGAAAATGCCCTTCTCCACCTTTGTTACAGGAGAGATCTCCTTCTTGATCAAAGGTCTGATAAGAGCAAAAGCAAGAGGCAGCAGCATTGCAATTCCTAATCCGATCAGGAACCCAAACTGTCTGTCTGTAAAAGATGCTTTCTTCAGCAGGGCGGCAAAACCAACCACAACGCCGGTAGCTGCGCAGAGCACACAGAGAGCAAAGCCCGGTCTCTTGAGCTTAAGAAAGATATTCTTAAAGAGTGAGAACACGTTATTAAGTGTCCAGTAAAGAACAAGTCCTGAGGGACATGTATAAAGGAATACCAGGAAGAAGAGAGCCATGACATACATGGTTATCTTGGACTTGAAAGGCTGTCCTTTAGTATAGATCTCACAGGAAACTATGTTGATGATCGTCATGGCGATAGGCAGAAGATTTAATGTAATACCGCCTATAACGATGAGATTATCGGGAAGGGACAGATCCTTGATGGGGCCTAAAGCCTCTCCCTGAAGGAGGGGAAGATTTGAAAGGAATCTGTAGGCTGCCATAAAGAAAGGGATCTGAAGGATGAGGGAAACAGAGCTCTTGAGAGCTGAGAGAGGGTGATAATGATTCTGATCGTAGTAGGTCTGGAGCATCATTATACGCTCATCGCCCTT